>JAOPWG010000023.1 GCA_025965775.1 Modestobacter sp.
GCCGGCCCTGGGCGCGCCGGTGCTCTCCGGCGACCGGGACGCCGAGGACCTCGCCCGGGCCGCCCGCCGCCCCGGCGCCGCCACCACCGACGGCCCCGCGGTCAGCGTCGTGGTCACCGTCCTGAACGAGGGCCCCGAGCTCGCCCGGCTGGTCGCCGAGGTGCTCCCCCAGCTGACCGGTGACGACGAGCTGGTGCTGGTCGACGGCGGCTCCACCGACGGCAGCGTCGAGGCGCTGCCGTCGCACTCGAACCTGCGGGTCGAGGTCGTCCGCGGCGCGGGCATCTCCGCCGGCCGCAACATCGGCGTCCGGCTCGCCCGCAACGACGTGATCGTCTGCACCGACGCCGGCTGCACGCTGGAGCCCGGCTTCGTGGACGGCTTCCGCCGCGCGTTCGCCGTGGCCGAGCCCCCGGCGCTGGTCTCCGGCGTCTACGAGGTGCTGGCCCGCGACGCGATGGAGCAGGCCCAGTCGCTGGCCTGCTACCCGCAGCCGGCCGAGGTCCGCCGTCCCGACCTGTTCACGCGCACCTACACCCGGGTGTTCGGCACCGGCTTCGATCCGCGCTTCGCCGTCGGGCGCTGCGTGGCCTTCACCCGGGCGGCCTGGACGGCGGTCGGCGGGTTCCCCGAGGACCTGGCCACCGGCGAGGACGTCACCTTCGGGCTGGCCGTCGCCCGGCACGGCGCCGTCCTGGCCAGCACCGACGCGGTCGTCGGCTGGACCCAGCGGGACGGGCTGGCCGCCACCTGGCGGATGTACCGCGGCTACGGCCGGTCCAGCACCGGCGGTGGTGACACGGCGCTGCTGGTCCGCGACGGCGTCCGCGGCCTGGCCTACCTCCTCGCCCCCGCGCTCGCCCTCACCCCGGTCGGCCGGCGGCTGCTCGCCGTCGGCGCGGCCGCGTACCTGTCGCTGCCGGTGGCCCGGGCGCTGCACGCCCAGGCCGGCCCGGCCGCGGTCGCGCTGCTGCCCGTCGCCATGGCGACCAAGGACCTCGGCAAGCTCGCCGGGGCCGTCCAGGGCCTCGTCCGGGGGGCCCGGTGACCACCCACGGAACAACCGCGACCCCGGTGCTGATCGTGTTGCCGTCGCTGGCCGCCGGCGGCGCCGAGCGGCACGGCGTGTACCTGGCGACGGCGCTGGACCCCGCCCGCTGGCGGCCCACGGTGCTGGCCTTCGCCGACGGCCCGTTCCGCGCCGACCTGGCGGCCGCCGGCGTGCCGGTGCAGCTGGTCGAGCTGCCCGGGGGCGCCCGCTCGGTGCCGGCGGCCGCCGCGGCCATCCGCGCCGCCGTCGACGAGCACGACGCCGCGCTGGTCAGCGGGCACGGCGTGCTCGTCGAGCTGGGTACCCGGCTGGCGCTGCGCGGCCGGACGACGCCGAGCATCACCTGGAAGCACACGTACGGGCACATCGGGCACCGTGGCCTGCGCGAGCGGCTGTTCGAGCGGGCCACCGGCGGCGCCGTCACCCGCTACGGCGCGGTCTGCCACACGCAGGTCCGCTACCTCACCGACGAGCTGCACCTGCCGGCCGACAAGATCAGCGTCGTCCCGAACGCGGTGCCGGTTCCGGCCGAGCTGCCCGCGCCGCCGGCCGGTCCACCGACCGTGCTGATGGCCGCGGCCATGCGCGCCGACAAGGACCACGCGAGCGTGCTGCGGGCCTGGCCGGCCGTGCTCCGTGCGCACCCCGCGGCACGGCTGCGACTGGCCGGTGACGGCCCGTGCCGCACCGAGCTGGAAGCCCTGGCCGCCGAGCTGGGCGTCACCGGCTCGGTGGAGTTCCTCGGCGTCCGCTCCGACGTCGCCGCGCTGCTGCGGGAGTCCGGCCTCCTGGTGCTGGCCTCCTACGCCATCGAATGCTTCCCCTACGCCGTCCTGGAGGCGATGGCCGCCGGGCGCGGCGTCGTCTCCACCGACGTCGGCGGGCTGCCCGAACTGGTGGACGACGGGGTCACCGGGCGCCTGGTGCCCCCGCGGGACACCGCTGCCCTCGCCGACGCGATCGTCGAGGGCCTGACCGACGCCACCGGCGCGGACCCGCGGTGGGGACGCGCCGGCTGGGAGCGGGCCGGCCGGGTCTTCCCGTTCAACCAGTGGGCCGGGCGTGTCGATGACCTCTTCGAACGCCTCACCGCCGGGCGTGCCACTGACCCGATCGTCCGTCTGCCCGAAAGGACCTCACCGTGAAGCGGCCCACCATGACCAGGCTGCGCCTGTCTCAGCTGCGCACCCCGCGCGCGACCCGCCGGGTCACCGCGCTGCTGATCGTGGGGCTGACCGTGCTGGGCGCCGGCGCCGGCGCGGCCCTGGAGCAGGCCCGCGGCCCGCAGTACCAGGTCCGCACCGACGTGCTGGTCCGGTTCTGGTCCATCGAGTCCTACCTGCTGACCGGTCAGGCCAGCTCGGTGAACTCCCTCGACGTCGCCGACGCCGCCACCCTGGCCCAGTCCCGCGGGGTGCTCACCGACGCCGCCGACCGCCTGGGCGACGGGCAGAGCGCCGCTGAGCTGGCCGCCTCGGTCACCGTCACCCCGCAGTCCACCTCGAACTCCGTGGCGATCGTGGCCACCGCCAAGGATCCCGACACCGCCCAGCAGACCTCCGAGGCCGTCGCCACCGCCATGATCGCCGCGGTGCGCGACCGGATCAGCACCACCGCGAACTCCCTCAGCACCACCTCCGGCGACGTCACCACCCAGCTGCAGCAGCGCGCCCAGGCCCTGACCTCCAGCATCCAGCCGCTGGAGGCACTGGCCTCCGGCGAGCCGGAGCAGACCTCCCCCAGCAGCAAGACCGCGATCGCGCTGGCCATCGTCGGCCTGGCCGCGGGCACCCTGCTGGTCATCGCCCTGGTCTTCGGCCGGCCGGTCGTCAGCCGCGCCCGCGACGGCCAGCGGCTGCTCGAGCTGCCCGCCGTCGACGTCGACTTCTGCGCCGGCGCGCGCACCCTGCCCGCGGAGCGGCTGGTCCGCCGGCTGTTGGACGACCGGCCCGAGGGCCCGGTCCTGGTGGTGCCCGTGGACGCCGACAGCGAGAAGGCCGCCCGGCGGTTCGTCGACTGGGCGGTCGGCAACACCAGCAGCCCCGCCGAGGCGGCCCGGATCGTCCTCGCCCCCGAGGTGGACGGCGTCGTCCTGCGGCCCCGGCCGGCTCCCGGGCAGGTGGCCGCCGTGCTGTTCGTCGTCCCGTCGGGCACCGCCCGCCGCGACCTGACCGACGCCGCCACCCTGCTCCGGGCCTGGCACGCGCCGGACGCCGTGGTCGTGACCAGCGGATCGTGACCGCCACCCTGCCGGTCGAACGCCCCCCCGACCTCCCCCGGCTCGCCGAGCCCGGCGTCCTCGGGTGGGTCGTGGGGGCCGGCCTGCTGGTCACCGCCGCCGCCGGGGCGCTGGTCGTGCTGGTCCCCGGCACCGGGGTCCTGCTCGGGCTGGGCCTGCTGGTCGGGGCGGTACCGCTGGGTGCGGCCGCGGTGCAGCTGTACCGCCGTCCCGAGCTGGCCCCGTGGGGCGCGATCCTGGTCTTCGCCGGCTCGGCGGAGCTGCGGTTGCGCGTCAGCCCGGCGATCGGGCTGCTCAAGGACGCCTACGTCATCGTCCTGCTGGGCCTCCTCGTCCTCTATGCGCTGCGGCACCCCTCGACCCTGCGTCACCTGCGGGCCCTGGCGTTCCCGATCGCCGCGATCGGCGTGCTCGTCGGGCTGTACCTGCTCGACCCGGCCGGCACGCACGGCACCAGCTGGCTGTTCGGCACCCGGCTGCTGCTGGAGGTCCTGGCGCTGCTGTTCATCGGGCTGCTGCTGGCACCCCGGGAGTCACTGCGCCACCTGGTCGGGGCCTTCTCCGTCGTCGTGCCGTTCGAGGCCGCCTTCGCCTGGCTGCAGCAGGCCGCCGGCCCGGAGCGGCTGGTCTACCAGTGGGGCTACCAGTTCGGCGCCCAGGTGCGGTCCACCTCCGGCGGCGGGCTGCGGGTGTCGGGCACCTTCGAGGACCCGTTCCAGCTGGCCACCCTCGCGGTGCTCGCGCTGGCGCTCGGCCTCTTCGCCGCCACCTCCCGCCGGCAGGCCGGCGTCCTGATCGCCTCGGGGCTGGCGGTGCTGGCCGCCACGTCGGTGCGCACGGCGTTCGTCCAGGTCGCCCTGCTGCTGGTCGTCTACGCGGTGCGCCGGGGCTGGGGCCGGCAGGCCGCGGCGCTGGGCATGGTCGCCGCGATCACCGGGATCCTGGTGCTGGCGACCACCACGACCAGCGTCACGCCCGGCGCACCCGAGGAGCCGCTGCTGTTCACCCTGAACGGCCGGTCGACCTCCTGGGCGCTGGCCATCGACGGCTGGCAGTCCCTGGTCATGGGCAACGGCGTCGGGGCCCGCGGCATCGGCTCCACCCGCACCGACACCGGGGTGAGCGCTCCCCCGACCTACGACGGGTCCGCCCCGGCCGCCTACTTCGCCGGCAACCCGGCGTTCCTGGACTCCAGCTACGCGCAGGTCCAGTCCGACGTCGGGCTGGCCGGCTCCGCCGCGCTGGCGCTGGCCCTCGGCGGGCTGGCCGTCGCCGTGGTGCGCCGCTGCCGCGACCCCCGGGACGGCCCCGCGTGGGCGGCGTGCGCCGTGCTGGCCGTCTCGCTGGTCGACTGGGTCGGCCGGTCCTCGCTGGCGAGCTACACCACCGGTTTCCTGACGCTCTACGTGCTCGGCGTGCTCATCGGCGCCGGCCAACGGAAAGAGGACGCGCGATGAGCGACCTGCTGGACACCTCCGGCCCGACCGCCGGGACGGCGGCACCGCCGCCGCGCGACGGCCACCGGCTGGCGAAGCTGGGCCTCGCCGCGGCGATGGTCTCCCGCCTCTTCGGCCGGCTGGTCGGCATCCTGCTGGTCGTCGTGCTGGCCCGCGAGGCCGCGCCGGACACCGTCGCGGTCTACGGCTACCTGCTGGGGACGGCGACGCTGGTCACCATCCTCACCGACCTCGGCGTGGCCTCCGTGGCCGGCCGGGAGGTCGCCGCCGGGCGGCTGCCCGCCGACGGGGCCCTGCGGGCCGCGCTGGGGCCGCAGCTCACCTCCGCGCTGGCCGCCGGCGCCGTCACCGTGCTGCTCACCCAGGTGTGGGGGCCGGACCGGCTACCCGCCGCCGCGCTCGCCCTCACCGTGGCGTTCGTCGTGGTCGGCGGGCTGAACAACCTGTGGGCCGAGTTGCTGCGGGCGACCGGTCGGGTCGTCCTGGAGGGCAGCCTGCAGGTGACCTCCACCGTGCTGCTGGTCGGCGCCGGCGTGCTGGTCGTCCACCTCGGCGGCGGCGCCACCGACCTGCTGGTGGTGGTGGCGGCGAAGGAGGCCGTGGTGCTGGCCGTCGCGGCGTCGGTCCTCCGGCCGCGCCGCCGGGCCGGCGTGCACAGCCGTGCCCTGCTCGGCCAGGGCATCTGGGTGGCGGTCGCCGGGACGGCGATCATCCTGCTGTGGCGGCAGGGGACGCTGGTCGTGGGCGGACTGGGCAGCATCGGTGTGCTGGCCACCTACGTCGTGGCGACGCGCTTCTTCGACGCCGGGGTCACCGTCGCGCACACCGCCGGGTTCGGGCTGGCCCCCGGCCTGTCCGCGCTGGCCGGCGAACCGGCGGCCTTCCGGAAGGCCGCGCGCCACTACCTGGGGCTCACCGCGCTCGCCGGGGTCGCCGTCGCGGTGGTCGGCGTGCTGCTCGCCGGCCCGCTCACCACGCTGCCGTTCGGCGAGCAGTGGGACGTCGCGGTGCCGGCCGTCCGCTGGGTCGCCGTCGCCGCGCTGCCGGTGCTGCTCTGCCACGTCTCCTTCCCGGTCCTGATGGCCCGCCACCAGGTGCGGTGGATGACCGGGTCCGCGGTGGCCGGTGCGGTCACCGGGACCACCGCCAGCATCCTGCTGATGCTGTGGCACCCCCAGGCGACGTCCGGGGTGATCGGCACGTTCGTCGGGGCGTCGCTGATGGCGCTCCTGCTGCTCACCGGCCTGCGTGACCTGTTCCTCCCCCACCCGGACGGAGCCCCGACCGGTCCGTCCGGCGACCGGCTGCCGGCGCCGGAGGAGGTCCGATGACCCACGTGGACGAGCGCCGGGGGGCCGGTGCCGTGTCGCTGTGCGCCGGCTCCCGGCCCGACGCGCCGCTGACCGTCCCGATCCCCGACGTGCCCCCCGCCCGGGTCGACGCGGCCGGACCGCCGCTCCCCCAGCGCCTGCGGGAGACCGCCCGGTCGTGGCGGGCCCGGCTGGCCGCGGCGACCGCCGAGCCGGCCCTCTCGGACTTCCACGCCACCGTCGTGACCGCCGGAGGCCGCCCGCGAGACCACCTGTGGCGGCACCCGGTGGCCGGCGCAGCGGCCGTGGCCGCCGTCGTGCGGCTGCCCCGGCTGTCCGCCTCGCTGTCGGCCGACACCGTCGGCGGGCGGGCCCTGCTGCACACCCTCACCCGGCCCGGCCCGTTCCGGACCCCGTTCGGCTGGACCGGGGTGGCCGTCCTCGACGTCCCCGCGGACGCCGCCGAGTACAGCCTGGGGGCGGCCAGGCAGACCGTCCGGCGCAAGGTGCGCGCGGCGCAGAAGCGCGGGGTCACCGTGCGGCCGGTCGACGACCCGGCCGAGCGCGCCGCGCTGCTGGCCCGGGCCAACGAGGCCGAGGCCGCGCACGCCGACGACCGGTACCGCAGCGAGCGACCGGACAACTCCGACCTGCTCGACCACGACCTGTGGCTGGGCGCCTTCGCCGCCGACGGCGCCCCCTTGCTGCTGTCGGTCACCCCGACGGACGGCGAGTGGGGTCAGCTGCGCTACTTCCGGACGCTGGGCAGCAGCCCGGCGCACAGCGACTGCCGGTACCTGGCGACCCAGGCGCTGGTGCAGGCGCTGTCCGCCCGCGGTGTGCGGCACCTGGTCGAGGGCACCCACCCCGCGGAGCTGCCCAACGGGTTGCGCCACTTCCAGCGGATGGTCGGCTTCCGGCTGGCCCGGGTGGCCGCCCGCCGCGCCTGATGCCCGCCGCGCCTGATGCCCGCCGCGGCGTCTCAGCGCGCCGCGTGCCGCCGCTGCGGGAGCTCGAGCCTCAGCGGCGGAGCGTCGCCGCCGCCGTCCGGGCCAGCCTCTGGGCCGCCGCGAGCGCCGGTGCCGACCACTGCAGCCGCGGATAGCTGTGCAGCGTGCCGCCGAACTGGCTCTTGAACCGGCCGATGCCCTCGTCGGGGACGCCGATGAGGTCGACGACCCGCGCCCCGGACCGGCCGGCCCACAGGATGGCGTCCCAGTAGAGCAGCACGTTCGCCCGGCTGGCCCGGTGCTCCGGGAGCAGGCCGCCCTGCCAGAGGAACACCACCTCGCCGGCGCTCAGGCTCAGCAGGCTGCCCAGCTCGACCCCGCCCTGCCTCGCCACGGTCCAGTGCACGCCCAGGCCGGCGGCCTCCAGCGCCCCGATCGGGGGCGGGAAGCCATGGTGGTAGCCGGAGTCCAGGCCGCGGGCGGTGAAGACCGCGTCGACGACCTTGCCGAGGGTCTGCCCGTCGTGGCCGTCGGCGACGACCTCCACACCGTCCCGCTCGGCCTTGCGCAGGCTCTTGCGGGCGGCGGAGCTCAGGCCGCCATGGAGCGCGTCGTCGTCCTGGGACGTGTCGATCAGGTAGGTGTGGTCGAGCCGGGTCCGGAAGCCGCAGGCGGCGAGATCAGCCAGGTCGACGTCGGTGGTGGGCGCCAGGTCGAACTCCTGCCGCACCACCCGCTCCCGGCGTCCCCGCCGGCGCAGTGCGGTGAGGGTGCCGGCCATGAGGTGCGCGGGGACCAGCGGCCCGGCGTAGGGGAAGGGCAGCGCGTTGACCGTGGTCAGCGGGCCGCGGCGGCGCGCCAGCCAGGGCACGATCCCGACGTCGGCGCCGTCGGCCCGCACGACGAGGGCCTGGAACCCGGTCCCGGTCATGCCGGCGGCCAGGCCGAGGAAGCCGAAGTGGTGGAACGGCGTCATCGGCTGCCCGGATGCCCGCGCGGCGGCGGCCCACCGGTCGGCGTCGCCGGTCGGCTCGAGGCTGACCGTGGCCGAGGCGGTCGGCAGGGTGGCGGTCATCGGGCCGAGCTCCTGACGCCCGCGGGGCGCGCGTCGGGGGTGCCGCCGGCGGCGTCCCGGACCACGTCGAGCAGGCGGTTGGCCGTCGTCCGCACGTCCATCTCCTCCTCGACCCGGCGGCGGGCCCGCGCACCGAGTTCGCGCCGGCGCACCGGGTCGTCGAGCAGCCCGGCGATGGCGTCGCGCAGCGTCTCCGGGGACCCGTCGGCGAGGACCAGCCCGGCCGCTCCGCCGTCCACCATCTCCGGCATGCCGCCCACCGCGCTGACCACCGGCGGCACCCCGTAGGACATCGCCTCCATGACCGCATTGGGCCACTGGTCGATGCGGCTGGGCAGCGCCATCAGCGCGCTGCCGGAGAGCAGCCGGCCGATCCGGCCGTCGCCGGGGCGGACGTCGTCCACGACGGTGACGTTGCGGCCGGCCGGGACGTGGTCCTGGGTGACCAGGACGAGTTCGCAGCGGTCGGCGAGCCAGCGCTGGTGGACCTCGAGCAGCAGGTTCCCGCCCTTCCGCTCCATGCCGCGGCCGATGAACAGCACCCGCGGGAGGGCGCCGTCGCCGGGCGGGACAGCCAGGTCCGGGACCGGGACGCCCATCGGCAGCACCTCGACCCGGGCCGGGTCGGTCCCGTAGTCGCCGGTCACCGACGCCGCGCACCAGTGGCTGTTGGCGACGACGGTGTGCGCGCCGGCGTAGACCGCCCGCTCGAAGGGGAAGGTGGTGCGGGTGGACAGCCGGGTCCAGCGCGTGGCCACCCGGGCCGGGTGCAGCGCGTTGTTCTGCGTCGTCGTCGAGTCCAGGGTCACGACGTAGGGCCGGCCGGCCAGCGCGCGACGGGCCAGCAGCGCGGTGTTGTGCGTGTAGAAGTGGACGACGTCCACCGGCCCGCTCCGGGCGAGCCAGCGGGGCAGCTGCCGGGCCACCCAGGCGGACTGGGCGAGCTGGTAGCGGGCCTGCATGAGGTCGGCGTCGACCCGCGACAGGCCGGGGACGCCGACGCCGGCGACCTTGCGCCAGAAGCCGGGCGGTGGGACGTCGACGATGCGCACGTCGACGTCGTCGCGGGTGTCGGCGACGGCGCGCAGGTGGTGGTGCACGGTGGCGTGGCCACCGATGTTCTCGTTGACCAGCAGCGCGCGGACCGGCCGCGCGCGCGGCGGCTGCCCGGTCACCGGGCCCGCCAGCCGTCGCCGGTGGCCACGGCCCAGCCGCCGTCGCGCAGGGGGCTCTCCAGGTACTCGGGTGCGGTGAGCACCAGCCGGCTGTGCACGTCGGCGACCGCCTGCAGCAGGCTCTCCCACGTCGGGTGGTCGCGGGGGTCGATCGGCGCGTCGAGGTGGCCGACCCAGCCCCGGCCGCGGCGGAGGACCGCAGCCGGGACGACGACGGAGTCGGTGTCCCAGGCCAGCCGGGCGGTGCCGCCGGCCATCTCGACGGTCTTGCCGAGGAACCGGACCGGCGTGCTGCCCGGGACGTCGAGGTTGAGCTGCACCCGGCCGCCGGAGCGCAGCACCTCCGCGAAGAGCTCGCGGGAGCCGCGGGCCCGGACCAGGCGCCAGCCGGAGGTGGTCAGCAGGTGCCGGATCTGCTCGTTCTGGTACCCGTCGTAGCCCGGGGCCGCGTCGCTGAGCAGATGACCGCCGACGCCGAGGTGGATCGGTCCGACGGACCGCGGCAGGGACGCCAGGCCGGCGGGGACCCCGTAGTGGGTCCTGCTGAACACGACTCCCCGCCCTGGCTCGACGGCCCGGACCCCCTCCAGCCCCACGATCGGCAGGCGCCGGACGGCCCAGGGGCGCCAGGTCGTCTCCCAGGCCCGCGGCCAGGCGGCGAGGTGCCGGGCGGCCAGGGCGGGCAGCTCCGCCTCGAGCGGCGTCCCGCCGACGACGGCGGCCATGGCGGCCGAGGCCCGCGCGAGGCGCTCGGGGCGCAGCCGGATCGAGGCGCGCACGGCCAGGTCGAGGCCGGCCAGGGCCACGGGGGTGGGGACGAGCCGGCGCAGCGTGGTGCTGGCCCGCAACCGGGCGACCGGTCCCGCCCACGGGACGGGGCGGGGGGTGGCGGCGTCCTCCACCCGGGCGGCGAGGTCGTCCGCCTCGACGGTCACGAGCCGGCCTTCGCGTGCCAGCCGTCGGCGGTGGCCGCGGCCCAGCCGCCCTCGCGCAGCGGGCTCTCCAGGTACTCGGGTGCCTGCAGGACCAGCCGGCTGTGCACGTCGGCGGTGGCCTGCAGGACGCTCTCCCACGTCGGGTGGTCGCGGGGGTCGATCGGCTCGTCGATGTGCACGGCCCAGCCCGACCCCCGCCGCACCATGGCGGCGGGGAGGACGACGGAGTCGGTGTCGGCGGCCAGCCGGGCGGTGCCGCTCTTCACCCCGACGGTCTTGCCCAGGAACCGGACCCGTGCGCTGCCCGGGACGTCGAAGCTGAGGGAGACGAACCCGCCCCCGCGGAGCACGCGGGCGAAGACGTCGGCGGACCCGCGGGCCCGCACCAGCTGCCAGCCGCCCCCGGTGAGCATCGCCCGGCTGTGCTCGTTCTGGTGGCCGTCGTACCCGGGCGGGTTGGACTGGAAGAGATGGTCGCCGACGGCCGCGTAGATCGGGCCGACGGTCCGCGGGAGGTACGCCATGGCGATGGGCGGGCCGTAGTGGGTCGTGCTCAGGACGACCCCGCGACCGGGGGCCACCGACGCCAGCCGGTCCAGCCCCTCGACCGGCATCCGGCGCAGTTGCCAGGGTCGCCAGGCGGTCTCCCAGGCCTGGGGCCAGACGATCAGGTGCCTCCGGGTGAGGCGGGGCAGGTCCTGCTCCCGCGGCGTCCCGCCGACGACGGCGGCCATGGCGAGCCGGGCCCGCTCCAGCCGCTGGGGACGCAGCCGCACCACCAGCCGCACCGCGACCTCGGTCGCCGCCATGACCAGGGATGCCGGGACCACCCGCCGCCACGCGGTGCTCGCCCGCAGGTGGGCGACCAGGCCGCCCCAGGGCACCGGGCGCGGCGTCGCGGCGTCCACGGTCCGGGCGGCGAGGTCGTCGTCGTCCTCGAGGCCGACGGGCATCGACCGGGCAACGTCGTCCTGCTGGAGGGTCACGTGGCGACGCTAGCGCCGGGCGACCCCGATGACCCCCGCCTGAACTGGGCGTTCACCCCGAACGGGGTACCCCACACCGGTCAGTGGGCACGCCGCCAGCCGTCCCGGGTCGCCGCGGCCCAGCCGCCCTCCCGCAGCGGGCTCTCGAGGTGCTCGGGTGCGGCCAGGATCAGCCGGCTGTGTACGTCGGCGGTGGCCTGCAGCACGCTCTGCCAGGAGTCGTGCCGTCGGGGATCGATCGGCTCGTCGAGGTGGACGTACCACCCGCGCCCACGGGGCCGCGGGAGCACCGGGACGACCACGGAATCGGTCTTCGCCGCCAACCGGGCGGTGCCGGTCATCAGTTCGACGGTCTTGCCGAGGAACTGGACCGGGAACGTGCCGGGCACGTCGAAGTTGAGCAGGACCCGGCCGCCGTCGGTCAGCGTCCGGGTGAAGGTGCGGGCCGAGGCCGCCGCACGCACGACGCGGAACCCGGCCTGGACGAGCACCCTGCGGCTCTGTTCGATCTGGTGGCCGTGGTAGCCGGCCGGGACGGTGGCGGCGGCCAGGTGCTCGCCGACGGCGCCGTCGATGGTGCCGACGGCGCACGGGAGTGCGGCCAGGCCCACGAGCGGACCGTAGTGCGGGGTGCTGAAGACGATGCCGCGGCCGGGCTCGACCTGCGACAGGTGGTGGAGGCCCTCGACGGGCAGGGCCAGCAGCGCGCGGGGGCGCCACATGAGCTCCCAGCCGCGGCCGGCGGCACAGAGGTGCCGGAATGCCAGGTGCTCGAGGTCGGCCTCGCGCTCGGTGCCGCCGACGACGGCGGCCATTGCGGCCCGGGCGGCGTCGAGCCGGGCCGGGTCCCGCGAGACGGCGAGCCGCTGACCGAGGTCGAGCGCCGCGTTGGCCACGGGGAGCGGCACCAGCCGGTGCGCGGCCTCACTCGCCCGCAGGTGGGCGACGGCACCGCCCCACGGCACAGAGCGCGGGACGGTCAGGTCAGGGATCTGGGTGGCGGCCGGTTCGACGTCCTGCATGGTCACGGTCGGAAACGTATCGGCGCGCACCTGCCCCGGCCGTTTCCCGTGGGGTCTGCACCCCGATCGAGGTACAGGCGCCGGGCGCCGCGCGGAGCCGACGTCTCACCGGGTCACGTGCGGACCGGCACCCGCGCGGGTCCGGGCGTGCGGGCATCGGCGGCCCTGCGCAGTGGCCGGTCCGCCGGCCGGCTACGCGCCCCGCGCCTCGCGCGGCCGCCACGACGGTCGCGGCGAACAGCGCCGTCACGAACGACCGGGGAACGGACGTCCGCCGCCGCAAGGTGGTGAGCGGGACGGCGGTGAGGAGCACCGGCTCTGTGCAGCTGCTCGTCCACGTCATGATCGGCATCGACGGCGACGTCGGGTGCGCTTGGGACGGAGTGGGCTCCTGAGCACCGACCGGCGCCCCTCCGACGACCGGGCCGGACGGCAGGTGCTGAGAGACTGGCGCCATGGCGACCCCCCGCTCCCGGCTCTCCGACGCCCAGCTCGCGGCGCTCGCGCGGTACGGCTTCGGCCTGACCCCCGCGGTCCCCGACCTCCCCGCGGACGCCGAGCTCGAGGACGCCGAGGGGGTGCTGGTCGCCACCCGCGACGGCGGGGAGCTCACCGTCCGGGAGATCCCGCGCTGGCGCTCCCCCGCCGCCGTCCGGGACGAGCTTGCGCAGCGTGGGTGGGACGCCCCGGGGGCCTGGGTGGGCCGGCCGGCGGACGCCGCAGACCTGCCGGACCGGGTGCTCGCGCTGCTGCCGGTCGCCGGGACGGGTCCCGACTCGGCCGTCGTCTCCGCCGGCGCGGCCGCCTGGGCCGCCGTGGCCGACGGGCGCGAGGTGGTCGTCGTCCCGGTGCCGGTGACCGCTGCGGCGCCGGAGGTGGACTGGGCCGAGCTGGCCGCCGCGTACGGCGCCGAGCTGCTCGGCAGCCGGGTCGAGCCGGTGCCGCCGCGCACCGGCGGGCGCGCCGTGATGTTCACCGGGCTGTCCGGTGCCGGGAAGTCCACGATCGCTGCCCGGCTGGTCGAGCTGCTGCTCGAGTCGGGGACGACGGTCACCCTGCTGGACGGCGACGAGGTGCGCACCCACCTGTCGGCCGGGCTGGGGTTCTCCCGGGCCGACCGCGACACCAACGTGCGCCGGATCGGCTGGGTCGCCGGGCAGATCGCCAAGCACGGCGGGCTGGCCGTCTGCGCGCCGATCGCCCCCTACGCAGCCACCCGCGCGGACGCGCGCCGGCTGGTGGAGGAGCAGGCCGGCCCGGGGTCCTTCGTGCTGGTGCACGTGGCGACGCCGCTGGAGGAGTGCGAGGCCCGCGACCGCAAGGGGCTCTACGCCAAGGCCCGTCGCGGCGAGATCGCCGAGTTCACCTGCATCTGCGACCCCTACGAGGCGCCCACCGACGCCGAGATCACCATCGACACGCGCTCCTCGAGCATCGACGACAGCGCACGCCGGGTGCTGGCCGCCGTGCTGGCCGCGGCGCAGTGACCGCCGGCACGCACGGTCGGGTCAGTAGGCGCCGTCGCTGCCCAGGACCGCGCGGAAGGTGCGCCACAGGATCGTGATGTCCAGGCCCAGCGACCAGTTCTCCACGTAGCGGACGTCGAGCTCGACGGTCTCCTCCCAGCTGAGGTCGGAGCGACCGCTCACCTGCCACAGGCCGGTGATGCCCGGCTTGACCAGCAGCCGGCGGTGCATGTCCGGCCCGTACTGCTCGACCTCCCGGGTCACGTGCGGCCGGGGACCGACCAGCGACATGTCGCCCTTGAGCACGTTGATCAGCTGCGGCAGCTCGTCGAGGGAGTAGCGGCGCAGGAACGCGCCGATGCCGGTGATCCGGGGGTCCTGACGCATCTTGAACTGCACGTCGTTGCCCTCGTTGAAGGCCAGCAGCTCGGTGATCCGGTCGTCGGCGTCGGTGACCATGCTGCGGAACTTGAGGACGTCGAACTCGCGGCCGCGCTTGCCGATGCGGCGGTGCCGGTAGAAGGCCGGGCCGGTGCTGCTCAGCCGCACGCCGATCGCGATGCCGACCATCCCGGGCGCCGCCAGGAGCAGCAGCAGGGCGGCCACGGTCCGGTCGACCGCCGACTTGACCAGGCGGCGGGTGCCGCGGAACTCGGGTTCCTGGACCTGGATGAGCGGCAGGCTGGTGGTGGGCCGCACCTGCAGCCGGTTGGAGGAGACCTCGATCAGGCCGGGGCCGACGAGCACCTCGATGTTCGTGCCCTCCAGCTTCCAGGCCAGGTCGCGCAGGTACTGGCCGGCCGTCTCGCTGGCCGAGGAGACGACGACGGCGTCCGCGCCGACCTCGTCCAGGCACCAGAGGACGTCGTCCAGACCGCCGAGCACCGGCACGCCCTCGTCGGCGAGCACCAGGGAGTCCCCGGGGCGCGGCACGCAGGCACCGACCACCCGGAGGCCGGCCGCGGCGTCGCGGCGGAGCCGGCGGGCCAGGTCGGCGACGGCGATGTCCCGGCCGACGACGACGACCCGCTTGGTCATCAGCCCCCGGCGGCGGGCGGCGTGCATCCGCCGGCGGTTCACGTTGCGGGTGACCAGCGTGCCGAGCGTGGCGGCCGGCGCGGCGACCAGCAGCAGCCGCTCGAGCCCCGCGGCGGGCAGCAGCTGGACGGCGAAGCTCAGCAGCGCGATGGCGGCGAGCCCACCGACCAGCACGCGGCGGTACTCGTCGGATCCCGTGCCCAGTCGGCGCTCGGCGTAGGCACCGAGCCCGGCGAGCAGCAGGACCCAGCAGCCGACGACGACCTCGACGGCCCGGGTGCCCGGTGTGCCCGACAGCGGGAGCAGCAGCGCCAGCGCGACGCCGACACCCGCGGCGAGCAGGTCGCCGACGACGAGGGAGACCGTGTAGCTGACGAGCCACTCGGGCGCCCGCCGGCGGCGGGCGGAGAACGGGTCGTAGACCGGGCGCGGCGGGATCGGTGCGGTCCGCGGTGAGATCGGCGGCCGGGCCAGCTGCGGCACGGGGCGGAGCTGACGCAGCGGGCGCACTCCCGCGGCGCCGAGGACGGCGTCCTCGTCGAGACCGGAGGCGGCGGCCTGGGCGGCGAACTCGGCGGCCGCGGCCAGCTGTTCCTGCCTCGTGCGCTGCGCGGCAGCGGCGAGGGCGGCGGCGGAGAGGGCGTCGGCGGAGCGGGCGTCGGCGGAGCGGGTGGCCGCCCTGCCACCGGCCGGATCGGCCGGCGGCGGGGGGACGACGGTCCCCTCGACGGCGGGGATGTCCTCGGCGTCGCCCCCAGTGGGGGGCAGCGAGGCGTGGCTCCGGGTCACGCGGCTCTTCCTCTCGTGGACATGAGGCTGTGACTCGTGGACATCAGGCTGTGCCGGTCGCGGGGGCGCCGGTGACACCGCTCGACGCTGTCATCGACAGTGCCGATGTGGTGACGCACAGTCAACGGACTCTCACTCGACCAGGGGAGCCGGGCTGCGTGCACCACTCGACGGGGGCACGGACCTCGCCGCTCGTGTCGGGCCATGTCAGCCCCGCAGGTCGGGCAAGCCGGCCGACCAGGCCGGCAGGGCACCCGGGGCGTCGATGGTCTCGGCGTCGGCGGTGCGACGCAGCGCCCAGTCGGCGGGCAGCACCAGGCGCGGCGCGACGCCGACGAGCACGGCGACGAGGACGGCGACCCCGCCCAGCATCTCGCCGCTCTCCTCCACGAACGTGGCGAGGGTCGACCAGCTGCCGGCCATCGAGGAGATCGCGGACAGGCCGACGGCGGCAGCGCCGTAGAGCCCGAAGGCCCGCAGCACGCGGCGGCGGTCGCGGCGCTCGCTGCGGCTGACCCAGAACAGCAGGGCCAGGACGGCGGCCAGGACCACGGTGCTGCCGATGGCGGCGAGCACCGGGTGGTCGGCGACGCCGACGGCCTGCAGGGTGCGGACGTGGACGGTGCCACCGCCCTTGACCTCGGCGATGACGGCGGCGACCGCGGCGACCGACAGCCACCACGTACGGCGCCCGGGCGAGCGGGCTCCACCGATCACGGCGGCCACGGCGGCCACGGCGAAGAGCGCGGTGACGAACAGGCGGGGCGCGGACATCGGCGCGTCCATGGAGAGCAGCCGGGCGGTGCCACGCTCCTGGCCGGCGGTGCGCAGCACGAAACCGACGGCCTCGAGGCTGATGCCGGTGCCGATCAGAGTCATCGCGAGCGGGGGCACCGGGATGCGCCGGCGGCGTGGTGGCAGTGCGGACCGGCGGGCGGTGATCAGGTCCACCGGGTGGTCGGCGGCCCGCAGCGCGGCCGCACCGAGCTCCCGGCGGTCCGCGCCACGGATGGCCAGGCCGATCGGCAACGCCACGACCACCGCCAGGACCAGCCAGCCGACCAGCATCCATCCCCACCACACCATGACCACGCCATCGGCAGCCGGGCGGCACTCCTTGATCCGGGCGGCCGACCGCCCCCTCCTCCGGGTGACCGGTCGGCCACCCGGACGGGCGACAGGTGTCACCGGCGACCCGGGCAGTACATCGCTGACAGTCCGCGACCAACAGCGGAGCGTGCCGACAGGCTGGGCCGCAGCTCCGGCAGGGCGACACGGTCCCGCGGGCGGCGATGGCCGGGGCGACCGCCCCTAGAAAGGAGCCTGTGGTGTGGCTGGCAGTGATCGCGCTGACGTGGGTGCTGACGACGGTCGTCGTGCTGCCCGTGCTCGGTCGCTGCCTCGGGTCCGCCGATCTCACCCTCGCGGCCCGCTCCCCCGGGGTGGCCGACGAGGACGTGGCGCGGCGGTTGCACCTGGTCTGACCAGCACTGTGTCCTCCTACCGGGGGAGACATGCCTGGCACGACTCCCCCGTGAGCCGCTGGGCCCCTAGGGTCTCAGCGAGATAAGTGCATGCGATTGCTGCACTTTGGATGCTCCCTCCACGGGGCAGGGCCGGGCGGTACGGCGTGTGCCGGCGGACAGGGAGAGCCTGATGGGCTGGTGGGATCCGGCGATTGCCGTCGCTGGTCTGGTGGTCGGCGTCGTCGTCGGTCTCACCGGGATGGGCGGCGGGGCCCTGATGACCCCCATCCTGGTCTTCTTCTTCGGCGTCCCGCCCCTGGCCGCGGTGTCCAGCGACGTGGTGGCCAGCTTCTTCATGAAGCCGATCGGCGGGATCGTGCACCTGCGCCGCGGGACCGTGCACCTCGGCCTGGTGACGTGGCTGTGCCTCGGTTCGATCCCGGGCGCCTTCACCGGCGTCCTGGTGCTGCGGGCCCTCGGCGGAGGCGAGCGGATGCAGGAGCTGCTGCTCGTCGCCCTCGGCGTCATCCTGGTCATCGCGGCAGCCGCGATGGCGATCAAGGCCTACCTCAAGCTGCGGGAGCGCGAGCGCCTGCGCGGTCAGCCGGACGTCGCCGAGCCGAGGCTGTCGACCGTCCCGGTGCGGCGTGTGGCGACCGTGCTCGTCGGCCTGGGCGGCGGCCTCGTCGTCGGGATGACCTCCGTGGGTGCGGGGTCCCTGATGATCGTCTGCCTGCTGCTGCTCTATCCGACCATCCGCACCAGCCAGTTGGTCGGCACGGACCTGGTGCAGGCCGTGCCGCTGGTCGCGGCCGCATCCCTCGGCCACATCCTCTTCGGTGACTTCACGATGGGCCTGACCGGCAGCATCCTGGTCGGGGCCGTCCCCGGGGTCTGGCTGGGGGCCCGCGTCTCCTCCCGCACGCCCGGCAGCCTGGTACGCCGGGCGCTGACGGTCGTCATGCTGGCATCCGGCACGAAACTGCTGGGCGCGTCCACCGGCCTGGTGGCCGCGGTCACCCTGGCGTCGGTCGTCGTGGGCGTCGCCACCTGGGCCGTCGTCCGGGTGCGCCACGGAGAAGCAGCCCTCGTCTGGCAACAGCGCAGGCGCTACCGGGAGAGGGAGGCCGGCGCGACGACCCCCGCCGCATCCGGCACGGACGCGGAGACCGCGCCGCTGCTCACCGGCACGACCGGGCGGGCCGTCACCGACTCGTGACCTGCCGCCCCGGCTCGGCGACGTGGCGCACCGGTGGCATGTCAGTAGCTTTCCGCCATGTCAGCATCACGCAGCGCCACTGAGCCCGCGGAGCACCTGACCGCGGCCCTGTCCCTCGCCGACTCCCTGCAGTCCGGGTTCGCCGCCCAGCGCGCCGGCCACCAGCGCCGCGACCAGCACCGCGCCGCCCGGCCGGTCCCCGAGTGCCGGCTGGCCGGCTGACCCCCGGCCCACCCCGCCGCTCAGGGGCCGGAGCCCGGCGTCCGGCGTCCGGCCAGCGCGTGGCGGCAGTCCTCACGGATCCGCCGGGCGCGGCCCCCGGTGTCGCGGTGCGGGGGGACGACGACGTCGTCGGGCCGGCTGCGCTCCTCCGCGATGCGGATCGCCCGGCCCAGGACGACGACGAGGACCGAGCCGGTCAGCAGCCAGCCGAGCACGATCACCGTGCCCCACAGCCACGCGCTCATGCGCCACCCCTGGCCCTCGAACGAGTGGCGAGGACGGTAGCGGAACCGTGGGGTCGATCACACCGATCGCCGCGCCCCCCGGGGCTCAGCCGGCGCGGCGGCCCAGCGCCCGGTAGGACCAGCCGGCGGCGGTCCAGGTGTCCCGGTCCAGGGCGTTGCGGCCGTCCAGCACGCGCTTCTGCTTCACGATCCGGCCGAAGGAGGTCGGGTCCAGCTCCTTGTACTGCTTCCACTCGGTGAGGACCAGCACGGCGTCGGCCCGCTCGGCGGCCTCCTCGGCGCTGTCCACGACGTCCAGCTGCGGCCAGCTGCGGCGGATGTTGTCCCCCGCCGCGGGGTCGGTCACCCGGACCACCGCACCCTGCAGCTGGAGCTGCGCGGCCACGTTGAGCGCCGGGGAGTCGCGGATGTCGTCGCTGTCGGGCTTGAACGCCGCCCCCAGGACGGCGACCCGCTTGCCCAGCAGCGACCCGTCGCACACCTCGCGAGCCAGCTCCACCATCCGGATCCGGCGGCGCATGTTGATGTTGTCGACCTCGCGCAGGAACGCCAGGGCCTGGTCGGCGCCGAGCTCGCCGGCGCGGGCCATGAAGGCGCGGATGTCCTTGGGCAGGCAGCCGCCGCCGAAGCCGAGCCCGGCGTCGAGGAACTTGCGGCCGATCCGGTCGTCGTAGCCGATCGCGTCGGCGAGCAGCTTCACGTCCGCGCCGGTCGCCTCGCACAGCTCGGCCATCGCGTTGATGAAGGAGATCTTGGTGGCCAGGAAGCTGTTCGCCGCCGTCTTCACCATCTCCGCGGTGGCGTAGTCCGTCTCGACCTTGGGGGTGCCGCGCGCGACGATCGGTGCGTACACCTCGTCGAGCAGCGCCCGGGCGGTGTCACCGTCGGCGCCGGACGGCAGCCCGTAGACCAGCCGGTCGGGATGCAGCGTGTCGCGGACGGCGAAGCCCTCCCGGAGGAACTCCGGATTCCAGGCGAGCAGCGCGCCGGGAACCTTGTCCCCGAACATGTCGGCCAACCGGGCAGCCGTCCCCACTGGCACCGTCGACTTCCCGGCGACGAGCTCGCCTGCTTCCAGCACCGGGAGCAGTGACTCGGCGGCGGCCTGCACGAACTGCAGGTCGGCGCCGTACTCGCCGTGCTTCTGCGGGGTCCCGACGCAGACGAAGTGCACACGGGCTCCCGCCGCGTCCCCTACGTCGGTGGTGAAACTGAGCCGTCCCGACGCCAGGCTGTGTTCCAGCAGATCTTGGAAGCCCGGTTCGTAGAACGGCGATCGTGCCTGGCAGAGCGCCCCGACCTTGCGCTCGTCGACGTCGACGCCGACCACCTGGTGACCGAGCTCGACCAGTGATGCGGCGTGGACGGCACCGAGGTAGCCGCAACCGACGACCGAGATCTTCATCAGCAAGCTCCACATCAGAGAGCACGGGGCGGGCGCCCGGAGATACCCGAAGATCGTGCGGGAACGCAGCGTAATCGCCGACAATCGTCATGGCACGACCAGTCGAGTGCGCAACCATCGCACAATCCACGGTCCGCTCATTTACTCACCGTGAGATTACTATCGCGTACTGCCACGCCACTCAATGTCAATGCGATCGAGGGCGCAGACCGCACTCTTCACCCGCCACGCCGTCGGCGTATGGGCCCACGATCACTGCCCCGGCGTCGAGACGAAGGAGGATCCAGCGCAGGCGATCAACCGCCCCGCACCTGGGGCCTCCCCCGCCCGGCGTGGCGTCTCCCTGGCGCCAAGGACGCATTTCCTCGTGGCATCGCAGCGACCCTGCGATCGTCCCGGGTTATGAAGGGACGCCCATTTCTCAGCTCGCGTCGATGCGCATTCCTGCCTGCCCACCGTCCGTGGACAAGGTGCGACCGAGTTCCCTGCAAATGGCAGGAAGTGGACGCCGCAGGGGCCGGTCTTCGAGATGTCCGTGGCGCCCGTGGCCGGTCCGACCTCTGTCTCTGTCGTGATGAGGAGCCCCTGACGTGTCCGACCTGCTGTCCGTGGTGGTCCGCGACTGGCAGCTGCTGTTGCCGGTCGGCGTCGTGGGGGCTCTCTCCTGGTCCATCTGGCTGATCCGCAAGATCCTCTCTGCCAGGTACCGGCCTACGGTGAACGACTTCCGGACGACCACGTCGGTGGTCGTCCCGTCTTTCCGCGAGGACCCCGAGGTCCTCGTCCGGTGCCTGGACTCGTGGCTGCGTCAGTGCCCGACCGAGGTCATCGTCGTGCTCGACATCGGGGACACCGAGGCCTACGCCCGGCTGAGGCGGAGGGCGCGCGTCGAGCCGCGGCTGTCGGTCATCTCCTTCCCCCACCGCGGCAAGCGGTCGGCGCTGGGTGTCGGCATCCGCGCCGCCCGTGGCGAGATCGTCGTGCTCTGCGACTCCGACACCAGCTGGCAACCGGCACTCCTCTCGGCCGTGCAGATGCCCTTCGCCGACCCGGCTGTCGGTGCGGTGAGCACCCGCCAGAACGTCTACCTGCCCACGTCCAGCATCTGGCGCCGGGTCGCGGACTGGGTCATCGACCTCCGCTACATGGACTACGTGCCGGCGACGGCGCGGGCCGGCGCGGTCGTCTGCGTCTCCGGTAGGACGGCGGCCTACCGACGGAGCGCCGTCCTACCGGTGCTCCAGCACCTGGAGCACGAGTTCTTCCTCGGCCGCCGGTGCATCGCCGGGGACGACGGGCGGCTGACCTGGCTGGTGCTCGCCAGCGGGTACCGGACGGTGTACCAGTCCAGCGCGCGTGCCGCGTCCATGTTCCCGAGCACCTTCCGGGCGTTCTGCAAGCAGCGCGTCCGGTGGGCCCGCAACTCCTACCGCTGCTATCTGACGGCGGCCTGGAACGGCTGGCTGTGGCGCGTGCCGTTGGTCAGCCAGATCACCGTCCTGCAGATCCTGTTCACACCGGTGACGATGTTCGCAGCGGTGTACTACGTGGTCGGCTCGGGACTCTCCGGCCGCGGGGGGCACGCATTGACCCTCTCCCTGATCTGGGTCCTGCTCGGTCGGGCCATCCGGAGCGTCAGCCACCTGCGCCGCCGTCCCGCGGACCTGCTGATCCTCCCGTTGGTGGCCCTCGTCATCGCAGTGGTGGCCCTGCCGATCAAGAGCTACGCCCTGTTCTCCATGAACAAGCAGGGGTGGCTGACCCGGCGCGCCGACCTCGCCGGCGCCGAGGGGCAGTCCGAGGCGAGCCTCGCGGCCCACGCAGTGAGCGCATGACCCGCCCAACTGGCCGCCCGGCCGCAGGGCTGCGAGTGGTGATGGCGGTACTCCTGATCGCCGCCACGGTGGGCGTGCCGTACGCGGCGAGGCCGGCGCCCCCGCCGCCTGCGACGGCCTGGGTCGGGCCCACCCTCGAGGGCAGCGCCGGACACCGGGTCGACGCCGTGCGCGGGGTCGACGCCGAACAGCAGCACACGGCTGTGGCCGCAGAGGATCAGCGCCTGCTCACGCTCGTCGGGTCCGTCCGCTTCGGGTCGCGCCCCTACGTCCAGGCCGTCGGGGCGGTCGACACGCTGGTGCTGACCCCGAATGCCGCCACTTACGGCCTGGCGGACCTGCTGGCGCTGAATGCTGCGCAGGATCAGCCGGACGGCGGCGTGCTGCTGACCCAGAACGTCCTTGTCGCGCCGGGGGCGCGGCTGGCGATCGACGCACCCGGATCGACGGTGCGGCTGCGCAGCGACCAGTCCGGGTTCGTGTCCCTCGTGGCGTGGAAGGCCGACCTGTCGCTGGCCGGCGCCGACGGCGCACCCCTCGCGGTGAGCAGCTGGGACCCGGGCCGGAACGGTGTCGACTACGACGTCGTCGACGGCCGCGCTTACATCCGCGACGTCAGCGGTGCCATGCGGATCCAGAACGTGAACGTCTCCCACCTCGGGTTCTGGGCCGGGCGGACCAGCGGCGTGGCCTGGACCGGCAGTTCGAGATCCTCGGCGACGGGCAGCATCGTCGGGTCGACGTTCCGCGCCAACCATTACGGGGCCTTCGCCTCGGAGGGCCAGGGCCTGAGCATCACGGGCTCGTCCTTCACGGCCAACACCGTGGACGGGTTGTGTCTGCACCGGAGCACGACAGCGACGACGATCCAGTCGTCGTCGGCCCAGAGCAACGGCCGCGACGGCTTCTCTGCCGACCAGGGCTCGGAGGGCATCGCCTTCACCGACGTGACGGCTGCCGACAACGCCGTCCATGGGATCGCTTTCAGCGGGACGCCGCTGTCGGCGGGCCGGTCGGCCGGCGGGGCGTCCATGCGGTCGTACGGCAAGGTCACGATCGCCGGCGGGCTGCTCCGGAACAACGGCAGGGCCGGCCTCCGCGTGGCCGGCGGCAAGGACGTCGCCGTCAGCAGCACCACGGTGATCGGCAATCGCGACGGCATCGTGCTGGCCGGCACCGTCGCACCGACGACGGTCGAGAACACGGTCATCACCGGCCAGCGGCTGGGCATCAGCGTGACCCGTGGCTCGGCCGCGGTCTCGGGCAACCGGGTCACCGACGCCGAGACGGCGATCCAGGTGCGGGATGCGAGCGTCGCGGTGACGAAGAACGTCGTCGCGCGGGCGACGAATCACGCCGTCTCGGTGATCGGCGCGGCCACGGGCTCCTCGCTGGTGGACAACACGATCGCCGGCCGGGGACCCAGCGGACTGGACACCTACCGCCTCAACCCGGGGGTCTCGATCCAGGCTTCGGGCAACGACATCGAGGGATGGACGCGGCACAGGGGCACCTGGAAGTACCTCTCGGCGTTCATCCCGACCCATCCGATGCTGGTTCTCTGGGTGGTGCTCCTGGGACTGCCGCTGGCGTTGCTCCTCCCGGGCCGCCGCCGGCGCGTCCCGGTCGGTACCGCGCCCTACTCGGACGGGTTCCGGCGGGAACATGCCGTTCCGCGCACGGTGGACGTCGTTCGCCGGGTCACCTTCAGCGGGCCGGTGTGATGGGGGCCGCCATCGTCCGCCCAGGACCGGGCTGCTCCTACCGTGGGTGGATGCTCAGACCGACGAGCCTGTTCGCCGTCCTCGGGCTGCTCGTGCTGACCGCCTGCACCTCGGGCTCCGGCGCGGGTCCGCAGGCCCACGGGTCGTCCTCCTCGACGGCTGACGGCTCGTCGACGTCGTCCGGCAACGGCGGTCCACCGACGCTGGGGCCGGCCACGCCTGCACCCGGCACGGCCGCGTGCGACGGCGGCGATGTCGTGGACGTCGCGGACGCCGACGGCCTGCGGCAGGCGCTGGACGGCGCCAGGCCCGGCCAGGTGATCCGGCTCGGCGACGGCCGGTACGAGGGGAACTTCGTCGCGACGGCACAGGCCGCCGTCGAGAATCCGATCCGGCTGTGCGGCACGCGAAACGCGGTCCTGGACGGTGGCGACGTCAGCCACGGTTACACGCTGTACCTCAAGGACGCCTCGTACTGGCACGTCCTGGGGCTCACCGTCACCGGAGGACAGAAGGGCGTGATGGTCGACTCCGGCGTCGGCAACCGGATCGAGAACCTGCTGGTGACCTCGATGGGTGATGAGGCCATCCACCTGCGCAGCCACAGCACCGGGAACGTCGTCATCGGCAACACGGTGCGCGACACCGGCCGGCGCAAGCCGAAGTTCGGCGAAGGCATCTACATAGGCAGCGCCAAGAGCAACTGGTGCCGGATCAGCACGTGCGAGCCCGATCGCAGTGACAGCAACGTCGTCGAGGGCAACGACATCGCCGGCACCACGGCCGAGTCCGTCGACATCAAGGAGGGCACCAGCGACGGCGTGCTCCGCGGCAACGTCTTCGACGGCTCCGGGATGGTCCAGGCCGACTCGTGGGTGGACGTGAAGGGCAATTCCTGGTCGATCGAGGGCAACACCGGGAGGTCGAGTCCACAGGACGGCTTCCAGGTGCACCAGATCGTCGACGGCTGGGGCCTGGACACCGTCTTCTCCGGGAACACGGCGGTCCTGGACGCCGCGGGCTACGCCTTCAACGTTGCCGGCCC
>JAOPWG010000044.1 GCA_025965775.1 Modestobacter sp.
CGCAGGTGATCACCACCTACGACGAGCGGGGCGGCTACCCGCACCCCGATCACATCAAGACCCACGAGATCTCGGTGCATGCCTTCGAGGCCGCCGGCGATCCCGAGCGCTACCCCGACCTGGGTGAGCCCTGGCAGCCCAGCAAGCTCTACTACCACATGGGCTTCACGCTGCCGCGCACGAAGGCGCTGCACGAGGCGGTGCTCGCCAGCGGTGGCGAGTCGCCGTACGCGGAGCTGCTCGAGAAGTGGGACCCGGCCAAGGACATCTCGCACCGCATCACCACGCGGGTCCCCTGCTCCGAGTACTTCCCGGTCCGCGACGCCGCGCTCGTCGCGCACGCCACCCAGATCGACCCCACCGGCCGCTGGTTCACCGTCCCGCTGGACCTGCAGACGCGGGCCTGGCCGACCGAGGACTACGAACTCGCCCGGTCGCTGGTGGACTCCTCGCTGCCCGAGGACGACCTGTTCGCCGGCGTCCGCGACACGGCCCGCGTGCCATGAGCGGGGCACTGGCCACCGGTCTGACGGTTCTGGCGGTCGACCAGAAGCAGCTGCCCGAGGACGTCGGGAAGGCCGGGCCGATCGGCCTGCTGCTCATCGTCGTCCTGCTGATCGCCGTCCTCTTGCTGGTCAAGTCGATGGGGCGACATCTCAAGCGGATACCGCGGAGCTTCGACCCGGCCGACCAGGTCCCGGACACCCCGGCCGAGCTCATCGACGAGCCCGCGCCCGGCCAGGACCTGCTGGACGACCTCCGCCGGGCGCCGCGGGCCATCGAGGCGCCGCGACCGCGGGACGACGAGCCCGGGGACGGCCGGTCCGGCAGGTCCTGAGACGCCGGGCGGTGCCCCGCCCGGCGTCCGCTGCGGACCACCAGCGGTGGGCGACGTCGATGACCCAGCGCGCTCCCGCGGGGCGTCCGGCGCTCCGGGCATCAGGGACACCCGGAACGGCAGCCGTGCCCGCGTGCCCAGGCCCAGCAGCGTGTACCCCTCGAACGAGCCGGCCCAGGCCACCTGGCGGAAGGTCCGGTAGCCGCCCACCGGCACCAGGTCCCGCGGGTCGCCGACGAGGTACGTCGGGTGCCCGTCGAGGTCGTACGCCGGCCGTCGCGGACGACGGGACCGGGCAGCGGGCGGCCGGGCTGCCGAACGACTCGCCACTGCGGCCACGCCCTACCTCCTCCAGCGCGCCGACAACCCGGTCGACTGGCGGGAGAGGGGCGGGGAGGCCTTGGCCGAGGACCGTGAGCGGGTATCGGGTGTCGCGGAGAGCACCTCCTCATCGGTCGTTGCGGGGCCGCTGGAGGGTGAAGGTCTCGAACGGCTGCAGCGCACCTTCCGGACCGACCACGTCGTAGTAGGTGACACGCATCGTCGTGAGGTCACCCGGCCGGCGGCCGGGATCGACGGAGAACGCGGCGAACCCGTAGGAATGCGCGCCGTTGCGCACCGCCGACCGGGGCGCCTGCTCCTGCACGTAGACCGGTGGCCGCTTTCCGGTGGTGGCCTCCGGCGCCCCGACGGCGGTGATGACCCGGCAGGCGGGCGGCTGGAAGAACAACTGGTTGGACGGGGCCGACGTCCCGCCGCCGCCGATCACCATGTGCACGGTCCCGCGGGTGGTGTCGACCACGTGGGTCCGGGTGTCGGCGGGTACCGGCGTGAGCGTGCCGTTCTGCTGAGCACCCCGCAGGGGATGCGACCGCTCGTAGTGGTGCTCGTGCCCGCAGACGACCAGGTCGACGCCGTACCGGTCGAACAGCGGCAGCCATTCCTGCCTGACCCCGAGGTCGGCCCCGTTGAACTTGTCGGCGGTGCTGATGGCGACCTGGTGCATGCAGATGACGACCCAGTCGATGTCCCGGTCGCGGCGGGCATCGCGCAACTGGCCCTCCAGCCAGTTCCGCTGGGCTCCGCCGGAGTACCCGCAGACGTAGCTGTCGCCGCCGTCCTGGTAGCAGACGTCGTCGTTGGCGAGGCTGATGAACCGGACCGAGCCGACGGTGAAGGCGTACCCGAGCCCACGGGTGACCTCGGTCTGGCCCGGTTGGGCGGGCAGCTCGAAGTAGGTCTGGTAGGGCTGGTACCCGAGGGGGCCGTTGCCGCGCTCGTTCTCGTGGTGTTCCTGTCGGAACAGGCGCGGTGAGGTGACCGGCGCGTGAACGTCCCGGTCCCACTCCTGGGCCTCGGGCGCCGGTGCCTCGTCGCGTCAACGCCCGGGCAGGGCGGCTGGTCGATGACCGTGTTTCACCACCCCCGACGGGGCGCCGGGGCATGACTCGCAGGAGGGACGCCGCCCGCCGTCCTGACCGTCGTCCTGGACGCCCTCGGCCATCCTCATCCGATGGCCACCCAGCGGACCCGCCCGGACCCGGAACAGCACGACCACCCGCCCGGCCTGGGCCGGGTGGGCACCCGGGCGCTGGAGCTCGCCGAGAATGTCGTCTACGCGGGGATCGCACTGTTCCTGGTGCTGAGCGCGTTGCTGCTCCTGGTCATCGCCGGGCGGACGACCTGGACCCTGGTCGGGGACTTCTCCGAGACCTCCGTGGTCGACCTGCTCGACGTGCTGTTGCTGGTCTTCATCGTCGTGGAGCTGCTGTTCGCCGTGCGGATGACGGTGGAGCGGCGTGAGCTGGTCGCCGAACCGTTCCTGCTCGTGGGCATCATCGCCTCGATCAAGGAGATCGTGGTGCTCTCGGTCGAGGCGGCCGCGGTGACCGGTCGCGGCGCGCAGTTCCACGACCGGATCACCGAGATCGCCGTCCTCGGAGTGCTCGTCGTCCTGCTCGGTGGCACCGCGTGGTTGCTCCGGCTGAAGGAACGCGAACCCGACGAGGGAACCGCCAGCCCACTGAACGGTTGACCGGCCGGTGACGTGGAAGCGCGAATCTGCGGGGATGTCCCACGGCGCATCGTCCCAGGCGGGGTAGCGCCTGACGACGGTCCGGAAGAGAGCGTCGCTGGCGGTGAACCAGCCGGCCGGCTGGCTGCCGTCGGTGTCGGTTAGCCGGTCCCATCCCGGCGGCGGAGTCGCCGTGTTGGTCGGCCACACGACGGAGGTAGCGAGGGTGCTGCTCATGGGTGTCTCCAGGGGTGTCAGGGGAGTGGCGGGCTGGACTGTGCCGACGTCTCGACCGGTGGCAATCACCTGATGGGGACCGGCACTTCGGGGTCGGCGTCGGCGTCCGTTCGACCCCGTGGACCGGGGCTCACCCAGCTTCTGCGACGGCAAGGCCTGCCCGCGTCGCCCGGAGACCCCATTTCCTTGTCCCCCGAACGCCCTACACGCGGCTTCGGCGAGCCGTAGACACACAACCGGCGGTGCAGAGGAGGCAACACCCCCAACCCTTGGCCGCATCGACACGGGCCGGCGTCGCGGAGTAGCTCGCGGGCGGGGCGGGGCGGGGCGGGGCGGGACGGCGCTGGCTCGGGATCGCGGGCGGCTCGGACCGCGACGCACGGCCGAGCTGGGGTGCTCCCCGCTCCGGCGACGGTGATTGACGGCAGCGTCGGTCCGCGCACCGTGCCGGGGAGCGTGGGCCGAGAGCCCCGAATGGGGACGGCGCTGTAGGCCGTACGCCCTGCAGAGAAATCGCCGGTTGTCCCGACGCGGGCGCGCCCTCGGTCCCCGCAGGCTGTTTCCGAGCCGCGGTCGCGGCAAGACCCGCTCCTCGAAGGACAAGACCGTGTGCGACTTCCTCACCTTCATCGAGCCCCTGGACCGCTGAGGACGACAGGCAGGCGCTCGCCGAACACACTCGCATGCGGGTGCACGACGCCCTGTGCGGCGCTGTGGCGGTCTCCCGCGACGCGCGGCAGATCCGGCAGGCGCTGATCGACGACCTCACCGCGGCGCCGACCGCATGCCTTCCCGCGGCGCTGGCCGAGCTGCACGCGGTGGCCGTCTTCCTCTTCAGCAGCAGCGCCCAGGCACGGGGTGGTTTCCGGCACACCGGGGTGGAGAGCCAGCTGATGGAGGACGAGCTGGCGGCCCTGGCCTACAAGCCCTGGCCTACAACCCGTACCGCTACGCCGCCGGAGGGCTGTGCGACCACGCCGGGCTGAGGTACGAGCACCTCGCGGCGGCGTTCGGGCCGGCGCTGGTGACGGCCCTGTGGTGGCGAGCCGGGGACGACGGCTGCCCGATCTGCACCTACCTCGACGACCACGTCCCGGACGAGCCGCTGCTGCATGACTGCGCGGCGGAGATGTCCGCCTGACGGACCACGCCGGGGCACCTCGCCTGGTGAGGTGGGCGGAGACGACAGCGGCCGCCCGGTCCTGAGACCGGGCGGCCGCTGCATGTGTTGGTACCGGTCCGACAGCCGCCTCTCGGCGAGTGGCCGCTCGTGGCGGCAAGGGGTGAGGCCCGGGGCACGTACCGGACCGGCGCTGTTGGTCAACGCCGACGAGGCGGTGGCATTCCCGGCTACCGCGACATGATGCGCTGAGCCGAGGGCCCTCAGTCCGCGAGACCCGCTGTAAAGCAGGCGCTCGTATGGGGCTCAGCACTGATTACGCTGAGCGGCGCAGGCCACAGTCGGCGCATCCGATCGGCGCAGGGAACGGTGCGTGGTGTCCAGTGAACTAGGGCTTCTGGACACCAACGGCATCCTCCGGCAGCCGTGGGTGCAGCCGGAGCGAACCAGCGCGGGGCTGGGCTGGGCCAGGCAGTACCTGTCGGTGCAGCGGGAGCGCCCGTACCG
>JAOPWG010000088.1 GCA_025965775.1 Modestobacter sp.
ACCTGCGGCCCGGTGGCCCGGGATGCCTCGGCATGGCCCGACCGGCGCGGACGGCGGGTGGCCTCCGTGGTGCGGGGGCCGTAGCCGACCAGCACGGAGGTGCGGCCGCCCGGGGCCGGGCCGCCGATCAGGCCTGCCTCGACCGTCTCCCCGTCCGGCGCGGACGACGACGAGGACGACGACGAGGACGAGGACGAGGACGAGGACGACGGCACGGAGGACGGGCCCTCCCCGCCGACATCGATGGTGATGATCGGTGCGCCGACGTCGACCATCGTCCCGGTCTCGTACAGCAGCTCGGTCACCGTGCCGGCGAACGGGCTGGGCAGCTCGACGGCGGCCTTGGCCGTCTCCACCTCGCACAGCGGCTGGTTGACCGTGACCGTGTCGCCGACGGCGACCAGCCAGGACAGGATCTCGCCCTCGGTCAGGCCCTCGCCGACGTCGGGCAGCTTGAACTGGCGCAGGTCGGGCATCGGTCAGAACCCCATCGACCGGTCGACGGCGTCGAGCACCCGGTCCAGGTCGGGGAGGTACTCCTCCTCCAGCTTGGACGGCGGGTACGGGGTGTCGTACCCGCCGACCCGCAGCACCGGCGCCTCCAGGGAGTGGAAGCAGGTCTCGGTGACGCGGGCGGCGATCTCCGCGCCCAGCCCCAGGCTCACTGGCGCCTCGTGGACGACGATGCAGCGGCCGGTGCGGCGGACCGACTCGAAGACCGGCTCGAGGTCCAGCGGCGAGAGCGTGCGCAGGTCGACCACCTCCACCGAGCGGCCCTCCTCGGCGGCGACCTGCGCGGCCTGCAGCGCCGTCTTCACCATCGGCCCGTAGGCGAGCAGGGTCAGGTCGTCGCCACCGCGCACCACGCGGGAGGCGAACAGCGGCCCGGGGGTCGCGGCCCGGTCCACCTCGGCCTTCTCCCAGTACCGGCGCTTGGGCTCGAGGAAGACGATCGGGTCGGGGTGGGCGACGGCCTGCTGGATGCCCCAGTAGGCGTCGACCGGGTTGGAGACGGCTACGACCTTGAGCCCTGCGGTGTGCGCGAAGTACGCCTCGGGGCTCTCGCTGTGGTGCTCGACCGCGCCGATCCCGCCACCGAAGGGGATCCGGATGACGATCGGCATGGGGAGCCTGCCCCGAGAGCGGGCGTGGATCTTGGCGACCTGGGTGACGATCTGGTTGTAGGCGGGGAAGACGAACCCGTCGAACTGGATCTCGCAGACCGGCCGGTAGCCGCGCATGGCCAGGCCGACCGCGGTGCCCAGGATCCCGGCCTCGGCCAGCGGGGTGTCGACCACACGCGCCTCGCCGAAGTCCTTCTGCAGGCCGTCGGTGATCCGGAAGACCCCGCCGAGCCGGCCGATGTCCTCACCCATGAGCACGACCTTCGGGTCGTCCTCCAGCGCCTTCCGCAGCCCCACGTTGAGGGCCTTGCCGATGGTGAGCGTCTCGGTGCTCATTGCTCGACCCCCTCGAACGACGCGTGGTAGGCCACGAACTCGGCCCGCTGTGCGGCCAGCGGCGGGGTCTGCTCGGCGTACACGTGGTCGAAGATCTCCGTGCCGGCCGGGTCGGGCATCTCCAGCGTCCCACTCCGGATCCGGGCGGCCAGCTCGTCGCCCTCGGCGTCCACCTCGTCGAAGAAGGCCGAGTCGGCGATGCCCGACCGGGCCAGGTGCGCCTTGAGCCGGGCGATCGGGTCGCGCAGCTTCCACTCCTCCAGTTCGCTGGCCAGCCGGTAGCGGGTCGGGTCGTCAGAAGTGGTGTGCGCACCCATCCGGTAGGTGAACGCCTCGATGAAGGTGGGCCCCTGCCCCTCGCGGGCGGCGGCCAGCGCCGCGCGGGTGACGGCGAGGACGGCGAGGACGTCGTTGCCGTCGACCCGGACGCCGGGGAACCCGAAACCGGCCGCCCGCTGGAACAGCGGCACCCGGGACTGGCGCTCGATCGGCACGCTGATCGCGTACTGGTTGTTCTGACAGAAGAAGACGACCGGCGCGGCGAACGTCGCGGCCCAGATCAGCGCCTCGTTGACCTCGCCCTGGCTGGTGGCCCCGTCCCCGAGGAACGCGAGCGTGGCATTCTCCGCGCCGTCGCGTTGCAGGCCCATCGCGTAGCCGGTGGCGTGCAGGCACTGCGCCCCGATGACGACGGTGTAGAGGTTGAAGCGGGTGGCGACCGGGTCCCAGCCCCCCATGTCGACGCCCCGGAACAGGCTCATCACGTGCAGCGGGTCGACGCCCCGGGTCCAGGCGACCCCGTGCTCACGGTAGGTCGGGAAGGCCATGTCGCCCTCGGCGAGCGCCCGGCCGGCGCCGACCTGCGCGGCCTCCTGGCCCAGCAGCGAAGCCCAGATGCCCAGCTCGCCCTGCCGCTGCAGCGCGGTGGCCTCCACGTCCCAGCGCCGGACGAGGGCCAGGTCGCGGTACAGCCCGCGCAGCTCCTCGTCCGGGACGTCCAGGGAGTAGTCCGGGTGCTCGACGCGCTCACCCTCCGGCGTGAGCAGCTGCACCAGGTCGGGCTGGCCGGGGAGGTGGGGCGCATCGGCCCCGGGGACCGGGTCGACCACCTCGGTGGTCTGTTGCAGCGCACTCACGGGCTCTCCTCGCCGTCTCCCGGGCACCGGGGTCACCGGCCACCGGTCGGTGGACGTCCTGTGGCGCCGGGGGTGTGGCACCACTCACACATGGTGGCACGCCGGGCCGTTGGCCGGAGCAGATCACCCTCCGACCGATCTGCGCAATACTCAGCCGGGGTACTGCGCACGATGGTCAGTACTGGGGTGCCTCTGCATGTCAGACTGAGCACCGTGCCCGGTTCTGGAGATCGACTGGACGCTACCGACGCGCGCCTGCTGCTGGCCCTCTCCGCGGACCCCCGGGCGACGGTGCTGGCCCTCGCGCAGCAGCTCGGCCTCGCCCGCAACACGGTGCAGGCCCGGCTGGCCCGCCTGGAGTCCAGCGGCGTCCTGGATGCCTTCGAACGCCGGGTGCGCCCCGAGGCGCTGGGCTACCGCCTCGGCGCGTACGTGACCGTGACCGTGGTCCAGCGCAGCCTCGCGGAGGTCAGCGACGCCCTGGCCCGGATCCCGGAGGTCCTGGAGGTCACCGGGCTGTCCGGGGTCGCCGACCTGCTGGTGCAGGTGGTGGCGGTCGACGCCGACGACCTGTGGCGGATCACCGAGCAGGTGCTCACCATCCCCGGCGTGCAGCGCACCGACACCAACCTGGCGCTGCGCCGGTTCGTCGACCACCGGATGACACCGCTTCTGCAACGAGCTGCCGGCACCGAGCCCGCCCCGGGCGGGACCGAGGGCTGACCGGCCAGCAGGGCCGCGCGGCGCAGCAGCTCCTCGAGGAACGAGGCGGTGACCCCGTCGGTCCGCTCCAGGACGGCGTCCAGGTCGCTGCTGTCCACCTCGAGGGAGCCGCGGTAGAGCTCGAACAACGCCCGGCTCCAGCAGGTCGGCCCGGTTGGTGGTGAGCGCGAAGACGACGTCGGCGTCCTCGGCGAGCCCGTCCATCTCGTTCAGCAGCTGGAACAGCAGCGGGTGCCGGCCGGGGTGCATCCCGCGGTCCTCGGCGATCAGGTCGGCGTCCTCGATGACCACCATGGCCGGCTGCAGCGCCCGGGCCCGGGCCGCGGGCCGTACGGGTCGTGCGCCTGGCGGCCGGCCGACAGCAGTCCCCCCAGCCCGAAGGGCCGGTGCTGCAAGCCGACGACACCGACCAGCTGCCACGTGCGTCCGGCGTCCGCCAGCCCAGGTCTCCAGTCCGGCCTGCACGTTGACGTGCTCGTACCCGGGCCAGGTCTCCTCGACCACGTCCAGCCCAGCGCCGCAGTCCCCAGGTGGTCCAGCAGCAGGCTGGTCAGCGTCACCCGGTCGTCGGCCCACGCGGCGCCCACGACCGCCCGGACACCCCGGCGGACGAGCTTCCCGGCGTCGGCCAGCTCCGGCCGGGCTGCCGCGGAGGGCAACGGGTCGAACTCGAGAGGGAGCTCCGCGCGGTACGACACCCCGGTGACCTGATACTCCACGACGCCCTCGTCCCGGTGCGGTGGGTCGAGAACGCACCGTAGCTACGCCGGCCGGCCTGGGTGAGGGGGCCCTGACCGGCCGGTTTGCCCGCCCGGCGCCCCCGGGTAGGTCGCCGCCATGGCGAAGAAGACCCCCGTAGGCGTGTTCGGCAAGGGACAGCGCGGGATCGGCGCGGTCGGCTGGGCGGTGCGGGGCGCCGCGGCCGGCGCGGCGGGGACGACGGCGCTCGACGCGGTCACCTACCTGGACATGGTGGTCCGGGGCCGGGGCACCAGCTCGACCCCCGAGCAGACCGTGCAGAGGCTGGCCGAGAGGGCCCACGTACCGATCCCCGGGGAGGGGGACACCCGGCAGAACCGCCTGCAGGGGCTCGGCGCAGTGACCGGCATCGCGGCCGGGGTCGCCGTCGGCGTGCTCGCCGGGCTGGGCCGCGCCGCCGGGTTCCGGCCGCCTGCCTGGCTGGGGGGCGTGGCGGCGGGCCTGGCGGCGATGATCGGCGCCAACGGGCCGATGACGGTGCTGGGCGTCACCGACCCGCGCACCTGGTCCACGACCGACTGGGTCAGCGACGTCGTCCCGCACCTGGCCTACGGGTTCGCGACCCACTCCACGCTGGCGGCCCTCGACCGGGCCTGACCCGCCGCGCACACTGCCCGCGTGGAGGAGATCACCACCGAGGCGGAGCTCCGGCAGCTGCTCGGCGAGCCGCTGCCCCGGGTCGCGGCCAAGGACCGGCCGGCCCTCGACGAGATCGAGCAGGTGTTCCACCACTGCGCGAAGGCCTTCATGCGGTCCGCACCGTGGGACCCGGCGACCTGGCGGCCGGTCGCGCCGCCCCGTGCGCGGATCGCCCAGGTGCAGGACCGCCCGGACGAGTCACTGATCGACCTGGAGCACTACTACGGCGAGCAGCAGGCCGCCGCCCTCTACCCGCGTAGCTGACTCAACCCCAGCTGCGCGCGTCGACCCCGCCGGGCACCGGGGCGTCGGGGTCGTAGGGACTGCGGGTGAAGACGAACGTCGCCAGGTCGAGGTGGTCCGGGGCGATCCGCAGGGTCTCCCCGGCGTAGTAGCCGTCCAGCCCCACCCAGGTGCCGTCGTCCCGGGGGGCGAACCGACTGGCCCGGCCGGCGCGCCCGGGCATGGGCCCCAGGTGCAGCAGCCCGGCCGCCTGTGCCCGCAGCATGTACGGCGCCGGCCCCCAGAACCAGACCCCGAGGAACTCCAGCGGCACCGGCGACGGGGAGGGCGCCCAGGCGTCGACCACCCGCGGCTCGGCGGCGCGCAGGTCGGCCAGCAGGCCGGGCACCAGCTGGTCGGGCCCACTGGTCGTGTTGGCCACCATGACCGCGCCGGCCTGCTCCACCCGGTCGACGAACACGCCCGCGAGGAAGCCCGGCATCGACCCCCCGTGCCCGACCAGCGTCTGGCCGTCGACGCGCAGCACCTGGAGCCCCAGCCCGTACGCCGACCACCCCGGGGCGGCGGAGTCCACGCCGGCGGGCACGGTCATCTCCTCCAGGGTCGCCGGGGACAGCACGTCGCCGGTGTCGCCGAGCAGGAACGCGGCCAGGCGGCCGAGGTCGGCCAGCGTGGCCCACAGTTGGCCGGCTGCGGCCATCACGCCGGCGTGGTGCTCGGGCTCGGGCAGCACGACGTCGGCCCACGGGTGCACCGCCGAACCCTGTGCCGCCCGACCGGCGGGGCGCGGCGTCGTCCGGGTCATGCCCAGGGGGCCGAGCACCTCGTCCCGGACGACGTCCTCCCACGGCCGCCCCCGGTGGACGGCGACGAGCTCGCCGAGCAGGCCGAAGCCGAGGTTCGAGTAGTGGAACCGGCGGGCCGCCCCGAGGACGACGTCCGGGCCGGCGAGCTGCAGGTCCGCCAGCGACCCGCCAGGCACCCGTTCCCACCAGTCCCCGGGGCTCTCCGCGGTGGCGCCGGCCAGGTGGGAGAGCAGCTGCCCGACCGTCCGGTCGCCCAGCGGGGTGCCCGGGACGTGCCGTTCCAGCGGGTCGTCCAGGCACAGCCGGCCCTCGTCGCGCAGCCGCATGACCGCGACCGCGGTCACCGTCTTGCTGATCGAGCCGATCCGGTACTGCACGTCGGTGTGCGGCTCGGCGACCTGACCGCGGCCGGCCGACCACGCCAGGCCGCCGTCCCGGACCACACCGGCGACCAGGCTGGGTGCGCGCCCGTCCCGCTGGACGCGGGCGGTGCGGGCCAGCAGGGTGCGGGCGGTGGAGGGCAGGACCGGTTCGACCATGGCGGGAGGCTAGCCAGCCAGGGCCGGCGAGGTCGCCGCGGCCGGCAGCCGGCCGTCGCGCTGGGCCCGGCGCTCGAACCACACCGTGGCGAAGGGAGGCACCGAGGCGACCAGCGCCAGCAGCGCCGTCCGGGGCGACCAGCGCAGCACCCGCCAGGCCAGCAGGGTCACCACGACGTAGCCGATGAAGACGGTGCCGTGCACCGGGCCGGCCAGCTGGACGCCGAGCTCGGAGGTCCGCAGCACCCACTTCACGAACATCCCGGCGAGCAGCAGCACCCAGGACACCGCCTCGGCAATGGCGACGGCGCGGAAGGCGCGGGCCACGGTGCGCGGGTCGGTCAGAGCGGCGGGCATGGCGTTCCTCGGATCGGTTGCGGGCGGGCCGGGTGGGTGGGCGATGCCATGGTGCCCGGCGGCCCGGTGTGACCTGGCTCCTGCCCTCGACACAACGGTGCCCCGGTCGCCGGAGGGCGACCGGGGCACCGGAGGTCGAGCGGCGTACGTCAGCCGATCCGGCGCATGGCGGTGATGGCGCCCATGTAGTCGATGTTGACCACCTTGACCACGTCACCGGAGGTCGGCGCGTGGACCATCTGGCCGTTGCCGATGTAGATGCCGATGTGGCTGACCGGGCTGTAGAAGCCGATGAGGTCGCCCGGCTGCAGCTGGTCGCGGGAGACGG
>JAOPWG010000137.1 GCA_025965775.1 Modestobacter sp.
GCCACGTCCTCGCCGCCGCCGCGGCACAACTTCATCGAGATCCCGCGGATCCGCTCCGAGCGCCCGGCCTTCGAACTGCACTACCCGCACCTGCAGGAGCGGTTGCAGGTCGAGGCGCACGCCGGCAGGCGGCACGAGCCGTACGTCAGCGAGGCCGGGCTCACCAGCGGCAGGCGCCAGGGCCCGAACGATCCGGACCCGTTCTGATCACGACCTCGCACGATGAGAAGAGTTCGATTCCCACAAGACGGGCGGGCCGCGACGGACCCCCATCACGACGCGACGAGGTCCAGTGCGGCGCTTCGGCCATCTCGCTGGCGATGCCCGAGTGTCCGAACCAGCTCTGCCCATCCGCTTGCGCATGAAGTGCCGCAGTCATGGCGCAGCACATCAGCCCCCCAGCGAGCAGCAGGAGCGCCGGTCGCTGAGGAGGTGCAGGCACGAGCAGTGCGCGCACTCGGGACACCACCCGCGAACCGCCACTGCTCAACGCGGCGGTCGACCAGCTCGGTGACGAGGCGGACGTCGCGGCCCGGTCACCGACGCCCGCGGCCGCGTGTTCGTCAGCCCACCGTTCCGTGGCGTGCTCGACGTCTCCGGCCACGCAGCCCTGGAAAGGATCCCCCGCTCCGCCGCGGGGAGCGGTGAGACGGTCACGCGAAGGCCACGATGCGACCACCCCTGGTCGGCACCGCCACGGGCGCCATCTCACCCTCGAGTAGGACCAGCCCGTTGCGGCTCCGCGCCGCCATCCGCCTCCGCCTCGGCCTCGGCCTCGGCCTCGGCGAGCAGGCGCTGCAGGACCGGCACGTCACCAGGTTCTCGTTCGCCCAGGAAGCGAGCCAGCACGACGGTCCGGTCGTCGCCGCCGTCCAGCACCCGTCGCATCCGCCGGGCCGCGACCGTCGCGCCATCGGCGTATGCGTAGGCATAGGCGCGTCCGACCCGCTGCCGGGTGACGGCATCTTTGGCGTGCAGCCGGGCCAGCGTCGTCATGACGGTCGTGCAGGCCAGCTCGCGCTCCAGCTGCGCCAGGACCTCCCGCGGGGTCAGTGGGCGCTTCGCGGCAGCGAGCGTGGCCAGCACCTCGTTCTCGAGATCCCCTCGTTCCCGACGGTGTCCCAACACGACACGGGCCATCGACGCTCTCCCTGACTTCAGGACTTGTTGCGTAGTTGCTGGCTTCAGACTGCGGCACGCAGTCGCCCACGGGAGCACCCTCGGCTCGGAGACCGAACCTCCGCCATGTCCCCGGGTTACGAGCCCCGACGTGGCAACCTTCTCCGGCTCGGTCACCGACCCGAACCACCTATCCACCGGACCCGCACTGGAGGACTCCGTGAAAGGCAGCGGGCTCATCGATGAGCTGGTCTCCGAGGTCACTGGGCGGCGTGTTCGAGAGGATGCAGTCGTCCCACCCACCGGTGGGCCCGCGGGCAACGCGCAGCTCACCGCCTGGACCGGCGTACTGCTCCTGACCCTGGTCATCGCGGAACTGATCACGCTGCTCGACATCAACGGTCTGATCAGCTGGCACGTCGCCCTCGGCGTGCTGCTGATTCCAGTGGCGCTGCTGAAGACCACCAGCAGCGGGTGGCGGATCGTCCGCTACTACACCGGCCACGTCGCGTACCGCAGGGCTGGACCGCCACCGACCCTGCTCCGGTTCCTCGGTCCGTTCGTGGTCGCAGCGACACTCGCCCTGCTCGCCTCCGGAGTCGTGCTCATCACCGTCGGGTCCGAGCGGGGTCGTCGCACGCTGTTCACCCTGCTCGGTCAGCGGGTCGCCCTCGTGACCGTGCACCAGGCGCTCTTCATCGCCTTCGCCGTCCTCGCCGGTCTTCACCTGCTCGCCCGAGCCGTCAGGGTCGTCGAGCTGATCACCGGCCGCGCCACCCGAGCACTGCGAGGGGCGAGCCGAGTGCCCGGCTGGGGTCGACGGGGCACGATCTACTTCGCCACCGCCGCGATCGGCGCCGTGGCCGTGGTCGTGCTCCTCCCCCTCGTCGGGGACTGGCACGACGACCGGGGTGGTCGACTCGACCGACCCCCGGGGGCCACCGTGGGCCACCGCGTGCCCTGACCGCTCGAGCCAGGAGCGGCCATCCCATGGTGGTGCGGACTCCGCCGATCGCCGTTCCGAACAGGTGTCCGATGCCGTAGGTGAGGGCCAGGCCCCAGGCCCGCCGACGAGTACGCGCAGGACGGCGCGGAGGCCGCCGTCGCCTCACGCGGGTTGGCCAGGTCATCGGGGTCGATCCCCAGCTCGGCGTCTGCAGGGGCCCCGAGCGGGTCGCGGGCGGTCAGCTCGACGCGACCTGCCGGGAGGTCACCTCGGTGAGCCCTCCGCCTGCCGGACCGCGAGTTGGGTGTGTGCCGGGCTACGTCTGCGGGAGTACGGGTTCGACCGTGGTGGTCGTGCCGTCGTCCCAGACCACCAGGCCGGAGCGACCGGGCCGGGTTTCCAACCAGTGAGCTGCCTCCCGGCCGTGCGCATACGCGGCGGTCGCGTCGACGTCGGCCCTGGTGAGCGATGCCGCGACGACGGTGACCGAGGCGACGCCGGTCGGCGGCCGGCCCGTGCGCGCGTCGACGAGGTGCTGCCCCCGATGGGCGGTGCCGGAGGTGGCGACGGCACCGGTGAACACCGGCACCACCGCGAGGATCCGGCCGGGGTCGGCCGGATCCTCGATGCCGATCCGCCAGGGAGCGACGTCGGGGTGGAGGGTGCGGCACGTCATGTCGCCTCCGGCGGACAGGCAGAAGTCCGTGTCCTCGAGGTTCTCCAGCTCCGCGGCGGCGCGTTCCACCGCCCATCCCTTGACCACGCCGCTGGGGTCCAGCACAACGGCGCCGTCCCGCCGGAGCCCTCGGACGCTGAACGCTCCGGCGGACTCGCGCTCGGCGGCGGCACCGAGGGCGAGGACCTCCGCGACCTCCGGCGGGCAGTCCTCCACGCCGAGCTCGCCGCGGCCGAGCCGGGAGATGTACGAGTCGGCCCGATAGGTGCTGAACACGCGGTCGGCCTCCCGCAGGATCGCCGTCGCCGCCGCCCAGGCTCTGCAGGCGGCGTCGTCGTCGACGTGCCGGCCGCGCAGCGCGAGGCTGATCGGCATGCCCATGATGTGCTCGACGTACCGGACCGTTCGCCTGGCCGGTGCGGCTGCGGCGTTCGTCTCCGTACGCATCACAGGCCGGCCTTGTCCAGGGCGCTCTGCAGCGACTTCAGGTAACCGTCGCTCGTGACGGTGGCGCCGCTGACCATGTCTATCTGGGCGTTCTGCGCCTTGAGCGTCTCCTGAACGAGGATGGGCAGCGCGCGGGCGTTGATCTGCTTGTCCTTGCCGTTGCTGCTCGGATACTCGACGACCGAGACGTCCGTGATCGTGCCGTTCCGGACGGCCAACCGGACCTGAACCGGGCCCCAGCGGGTCGAGGCGGAGTCACCGGTGACGGTGGTCGACGTCGCCGCCCTGCCGGCGCTCGAGCTCGTCGAGGGAGAGGTCCCCGAGGAGGACGACGTCGAGTTGGCCGAGGGCGCGCTCGTCGTCCCGGTGGCGCTGCTGGTGTCGCTCGAGGTCGTTCCCGTACCGCTCGGCACGGGAACGACGACGGAGGACTCGCCGCTCGCCGAGGCCGTCGACGACGTGGACGTGTGGTAGCCGAACAGCAGGACCAGCACGGTCAGGGTGCTCATCAGCCAGAGGACGATCTTCTTCACAGCGGTCACCAGCCAAAGCTCTCGACGTGGAAGCGGTCAGCGGGGAGGCCGGCGGCCTGCGTGGTGCGGCGGACGTCGGCGGCCCAGGGCTCGGGGCCGCACACGTAGACGTCGCGCTCGGCGATGTCGGGCACCCAGGAGGTGAGCGCGGCCAGGTCGGAGGCACTGCCGAGGCCGTCGCCGAGCCAGGAACCCGGGGCCCGCCGGTGGCCGGGGAGCCCGATGATCCGCAGACCCCGGTCGGCGGCGAGGACCTCGAATTCCTGCTGGAACAGCAGCCGGCCGGAGTACCGGTAGAGCAGCACGGCGTCACCGGGCGCGTAGTCCAGCGCCTCGGCCAGCGCTCGCAGCGGGGTGACACCGACCCCGGCGCCGATGAACGCCACCTTCGGGCGGGTGCGGGCCCGGGCGGACAGCCGGCCGTAGGGGCCCTCGACCAGCGCTCGAGTGCCCGGACGCAGCAGCCGCAGCGCCGCGCTCCCGTCGCCGCCCACCTGGACGGTGATCCGCAGGCTCCGCCCGTCGGGGGCCGCCGACAGCGAGTACGGATGCGCGCGGGTCCAGCCCGGCCCGCCGAGGAAGCGGAAGCTGAAGAACTGCCCCGCCTCGGCCGGTATCCGACCGCCCCGGTGGCCGGTCATGTACACCGACACGATCCCGTTGTCCTCGGGTACCACGGAGGCCACCCGGAGCCGGTAGCGGGCGCTGCGCCACAGCGGCAGCGCCACCCGCCACACCAGCACCGCCCCGGCCGACGCGACCCAGAATCCCCACCAGAACACCGTCCGGGCTGTCGAGGCGAGGAAGTCCTGGCCGGTCCACAGCTGGTGCGGCAGCGCCAACCCGACCCCGAGATAGGCGTAGAGGTGAAGCAGGTGCCAGGACTCGTAGCGGATGGTGCGACGGGCTGCCTTCAGGCTCGTGACGACCACCATCACCAGGCAGGCGGTGCCGGCGACGGCCAGCAGCATGCCCGGGTAGTCGACCGTGAGCCCCCACAGCGTGGCCGGCATCTGCCCCAGCTCGCCCGCGGCGTAGCCCCAGGTGATCAGCACGACGTGGGCAAGCATCAGGGTGAAGGAGGTGAAGCCCACCAGCCGGTGGATACGGACCAACCGGTCCTGCCCGAACGCGTGCTCCAGCACCGGCAGCCGGGACATCAGCAGCACCTGCGCCAGCAGGAGATCGGAAGCGAGCAGGCCGGTCAGCCGACCTGTGGAGGTCAGCCCGGTCCCCCATCCGCCGAGGTCCTGGACGCCGCCGCCGGTGGCCCACCAGTAGGTGACCAGCAGCAGGCTCGACCACAGCCCCACCAGCGCGGCCAGCCGCATGCCGGCGTCGATCCGGGCGCGGGAACCGGACACCGCGACAGGGGTACTCATGGCCTGCGGCGGCGCGGCCACAGCGCTCACGCACCACCGCCCACGGTGCCGGTCGCCGCTTCGTCCTCGGGCCGGGGCGCCCCCCGGGACCCGCTGTGCTGGATGGCATTGCCCTTCACGGAACTCCTCGGTTGGTGTCGGACCCCTACCGTCCCTGACAGAGCTGGGGTCGATCACGTCCCCGGCTATGCGTCGGCTGTGCGTTGTGTGCCTCGATCCACACCGGCCGGAGCTTCCGCCCCGGGTGCCGGGAGGCCTTGTCAGGTCTCCAGTCCCGGGCGCGCGGACAGCGCCGGCTGCCGCTGTTACTACTTCGGTCGTAGCAGCGGGGGGCGGTCACCACGCGCCGCTGTGGTCGCGGCTCACAGCGAACCCTTGCGTCGAGTGGCTCGTACCGCGCGCGTCGACGGCCACGCGGAGCGCCGGGGCCCGCGTTCGTCATCATGTCGACCTGGGTCGCTCGAGCTGGGCGCCGGGCGCACTGCCACCTCTGACCGCCTCCGGTGCGCCAACGGGGGCGTCGCCACCGTGCTCGTTGCCGGCTCGTGCGGACTGTCTGCGGTCTGGTGACAGACGTCAACTCGCACAGGCCTATCAGCAGGTGGCGACGGACGATTCGGCCGTACGCCGGGAATTGTTCTGGCGTTTTCGGACATGCGCGGGCAACGTCGGACATGCCGTCGACCAGCACATCCGGCGTTGGGCATCGATGGTCGTCATCGAGCTCCGGCGGAAGTTCTGAGGAGATATCGAGGACAGGCACACCCCGGTGACGCTGCTCTACCGAGCACCAGCCGAACGGTGACCAGCTGAGCTGATCGCCGGTAGCCCGGAGGAGGACGTTGCTGCGGCGACGGGAGCGCGGACGATGTGCCCCGTGCGGGCGGGCGCCGCCCGGCCCGCCTCGGTCAGGGCACCGGGTCGGCGAGGACGACGACGTTGTCGGCGTAGTTGCCCGTCCGCCGGTCGAACGCACCCCCGCAGGTGATCAGCGCGAGCCGCGCTGGGCCGTCCACCCGGAACAGCTCGGGCGGCAGTCCGGGCTTGGCGATCGACGTCCGCGACGCCACTGCATACCGGTGCACCGCACCGCCCGCGTCGGTGACCTCGACGATGTCCCCCTGCTGCACGTCGAGCAGCCTCCTCAGCGGTCCGGAGCCGTACCGGGCGGAGTCGACGTGCCCGGCGATCACCGCCGTGCCGGCCGGGCCGCCGGGCACCGCCCCCGCGGCGTACCACCCGAGCACCGTGGGCCGCTCCGGCAGCTGCAGCGCCCCGGCGCCGAGCACCCCGACCGGCACGAGCGGGACCGGCCCAGGCGTCCGCGGCAGCGACACGGTCACCGGCGGCGGCACCGCCAGGGGCCCCGCCGGCGGGGTGGGAGCGTCGGCGGGGCCCGTCGGAGCGGCCGCGCTCGGGGATCCGACCGCCGCCGCCACCGGCGGGCCGATGTCCGGCGCGTCGGCCCGGGGCGGCGTCCGGACGAGCGCCACCCCCGAGCCGACGAGCACGACTCCCGCGCCGACCAGCACGAGGTGCTGGACGCGCGCGGACCTCACGCGGTGGTCGCCCGCCGGCGGGCCAGCCCCACCGTCCCGGCAACCAGGGCGAGGGCCCCGACGCCGGTCAGCGCCCACCCCAGCGTGCCCAGCTCGTCATCGGCCGCCTGACCGCCGCTCCCGGCGGGCACCGACGTCGGGACGCCGTACTTCTGGGCGGCGGTGCGCAGCTGCGCGACGTGGTGCTCGATGACCGGCAGCGCCGTGCCGGCCAGGCCCCGGACGGTGGCGTCCGAACCGCTCTGCAGTTCCTGCTGCGTGATGGCGACGGCGGTCTCGTGCCCGCCGAGCTCCTCGGCGATCCAGGCCGAGTCGTACGCCTGGCCGGTGTTGCGCTGCACCGCCGCCAGCCCCTGCTGCTGCGCCGGGGTGGGCGAGCCGGGCAGCTGGACGCCGAGCTGCTGGGCCGCCTGGGTCAGCGCGCTGTCCAACTGCGTGTGCTGCTGCACGAACTCGGCACCGAGCTGTTTGACGTCGGTCGTGGTCGCGGACCGCTGGGCCGCATTGCCCGCCGCGATCTCGGCGAGGTTGCCCTGGTGGATGGACTGCATCCAGGTCACGTCCTGGCCGGAGGGAGCGGCGAGGGCGGGTGCGGCGGTCAGGACGACGGCGCCGAGCACGGCGGCCGGGAGCAGGACGAGCCGGGACATCCTGTGCATCGGAGGCTCCGAAGGGGTGAGCAGGAGGCGGCCCGGCACATCGTCCGGCACGCCGCTGACCGCCTCGGAATACTCGGCGAGCCCGGGCTCCGCCATAAGGCGGAACGCCATCGACCCGATCAGATGGGGCGCGCCTGCGGGTGCTCACGCCGGGAGGCCGGGAGCACACGAGGGGTGCGCGGCGGCGCGGACGTGCGTTGCTCGTCCGCGACGCAGCGCGACACGTGACATCCCCAACAGATGGGGCGCCCCAGCGCTAGGCGTCTGCCCGCCCAGTTGGGTCGATACGTCCCCACCTCCCTATGGCACCAGGACGATCTTGCCGAGGGTGTGCCGCTCTTCCAGCTCGGCGAAGGCGTCGCGGACCCGCTCCAGCGGGTAGGTCGCTGCGATCGGCAGGTCGATCCGTCCATCGGCCACCAGTGCCGCCATCTCGGCCAGCACCTCGGTCGACGTCGCCTCCGCGCTGCCCTCGGTCCTCGCCCCGACCTCGCGGGCCAGCGGCCACGATGCCGGCACGATCGTGTCGATGCGGTCCGGGGCCACGCCGAGCTCCACGGCCACCTGCACGTAGGGCGGCCCGAACAGGTCGATGAACGCGTCGACGCCGCCGGGTGCCGCGGCGCGCAGCCGGTCGGCCAGCCCCTCGCCGTAGGCGACCGGCTCGACGCCGTGCTCCCGCAGCCACAGGTGGTGAGCCTCCGACGCGATGCCCAGCACCCGCGCTCCCCGCACCCGCAGCAGCTGCACCAGTACGGTCCCCACCCCACCGGCGGCCGCCGACACGGCCACGGTGTCCCCGGGCCCGGCCCCGACCGCCCGCGCCGCCGCGTAGGCCGTGGCCCCGACGACGTACAGCGCACCGGCAGCGTCCCAGCTCAGTCCGGTCGGCTTGGGGACCAGCTGCGTGGCCGGCACGAGGACGAGCTCCGCGTGGCTGGACCGCTGCCACGACCACCCCAGCACCTCGTCGCCGACCGCGAGGTCGGACACTCCGGCGCCCACCACGGCCACTTCTCCCGCCAGGTCGCTGCCCTCGCCGGAGGGGAACGCCGCCGGGAACTGCTCGTGCAGCGCACCGCTCCGGATCGCCGTCTCTCCCGGGTTGATCCCCGCGGCGCGCACTCGGACCAGCACCTCTCCGTCCCCTGGCGGCGGCATGTCGACCTCGGCGACGTGGAGCACGTCGCGGTCGCCATACCGGTCGAAGCGCACGGCCCGACCCCGTACTCCCTGGCGCCGCTCGCTGTTCATCCTGGCGCTCCTCTCCAGGCCCTGTCGTGGCTCCCTGGCCGGGCGCCGACCGCACCTTCGCAGTCACCAGCTTCATGGGCACAGGGAAGGTCTGCACCTCGGCCATCAGCCCGACACCACCCTCATCCGCCGCACTCACGGAGCGGGATCAACGCCGCGGATCAGGAGCGACCACCCCGCTCCGCCGATCGACCCGAAAGGCCAGCACACGCCGTCCAGCCGCGCGGTGCCGTCGTGCAACGCCTGGTGTGGGTCGTACAGGAACCCGAAGCGCAGCCGCAGATCACTCACCGCCGGCCCCCCGCACGCAGACGCTCCCAGTCGCCGGACGCCATCCTGTCCCGGTCGGCGTCGCTCGGGACCAGCCGTAGCACCTGCACGCCCGTCTCGGAGTGTCGCCCGGTGCCGTGGGTCGCCAGCGCGGCGCCGACTTCACGGCGGCGCTGGCCGACATGCGCGCCTTCTACGGGGGGGTGCGCACTCACCTGCCTGGCCTCAGCCAGCACCTGAACCACGACCCCCGGTCAGGTCCGCCAGAAGCGAAGGGATGAGCGGTGTCCATCAGGGCGGCCAAGCTCGCCGGGCGTCCCGCCAGGATCGTGCTCTCGCGCGAGGGCGCCTATCGGATCGTAGGCGGGCGCACCGCCACCGAGCAGCGGGTGGCGATCGGCGCCCGAGCGGACGGGCGCTTCGAGGCGCTGATCCACACCGGCACGGCGGCGATGACCCGACACGACTTCATCTTCACCACCGAGACGGGCAAGCCGATCCGCCGTACGGCGTTCTCGGAAGGTGTGGCAGCCGGCCTTGCGCGCGGCCGGTATCCCGCGAGGAGACGTTCCACGGGCTGCGCCACCACTACGCCTCCCTGCTCATCCGGAGCGGGGAGTCGGTCAGGACGGTGCAGGCCCGACTGGGCCGCGCGTCGGCGTCGGAGACGCTGGACGCGTACTCGCACCTGTGGCCGGACAGTGACGACCGCACCCGAGAGGCGGTCGACATGGCCTGGCCGGGGGCTGTTGTGCCCCTGTGTGCCCCCAACTCCTGGCGGCCGAGTAGCCGACCAGCGTTTCCGCAGGACACCGGACTGGTAGCGAAGGGGCGACGGACGAGTCGGCCTGTACGCCGGGGATTGTTTTCTGCCGATCGGTGATCATCGACTGAAGTTGGAAACCGCTGTTGACCTGGGGCTTTGTTGTTGGTCGCCGTCGATCATGATGAGCCAACTGTTGACGTGCTGAGGACTGATTGAGGACCGAAAGCTTGCACGACAGCAACTGTCAGGCCACCGACGAGGTCATCGCTCAGGCCATCGGGAAGTCCTGGGTGAATGCCACTCGCCCCCCTCTCGATGGGCGCTCTGGAGCTCCTGCGCCCCCGAAAGATGGTCGACGCGTATCTCTTCGAGTCGGTCGCCATCCGTGAGGCCGCATGCCGCGCCGCCGCCGCCGCGGGGCCACTGGTAGCTCAACGCTGACGAGCGTTCTGATGGACGCCGCAACCGAGAGGGGGCCACGGCCGGATAGGCCGCCCCGTGATCAAATCCAGCACCGGCTGAGAGCGGACGAGCGTGCCGCCGAACCGACGACGTCGCGCCTGCAACCAAAGCGAGCGGTCCTCCGTGTTTGGGGCGGGCACGGCTGAAGGGTCTGCCAGTTCCAGCAGCACGGAGGCGTGATCGGCGCCCCCGCCCGTCGCACACCACCTTGGCGGACGCCACTGGGCGGGATACGCGGATCCCATGGGGGATACCCGCGTCGGACCCGCAGTTGTCCGGAAGAGGCCCCGGCGTGCTCGGCAGGCGCCCAGCTGTGACGGCGCGCCGCTGGAAGTCAGATACCTGGACAGACTGTCTGACGCTATGTCCGACACCGCGTCAGAATCAGACAGTGGCGCCGTCCGGCGTCGGTTGGCTGAGTTGGGAGACGAACATGACCACAACGAGTGGTAGCGAGGTGTCTGTGTCGACGACGCTGACAATCGCCGGGGAGGACGTCGAGGGCGATGATTGCTTCGATGTTGTGAACCCGGCAACGGAAAGAGTGTTCGCGGCGGCGCCGGCGGCCTCGCCTGGACAGCTGGATTCGGCGTTCGCGGCCGCGGACCGAGCATTCCCGGCCTGGAGTCGCGACGAGGACGCCCGCCGCGCCGCGCTGAGGGGCATCGCCGATGCGCTGGTTGGGGCCGTCGAAGAGGTCGCGCCGGTGCTGACCGCCGAGCAGGGAAAGATCCTGAGCGAATCCCGCCGCGAGATCAACGGCGCGGTGGCCTGGTTCCGGTACTACGCCGACCTGGAGATTCCCCGGCACATCGTGCAGGACGACGACCGCGTCTTCTCCGAGGTGGTGCGCCGCCCGCTGGGACCGGTGGCGGCAATCACCCCGTGGAACGCGCCGATCTACATCGGCATGGCAAAGGTCGCGACCGCACTTCGCGCCGGGGACACCGTCGTCCTCAAGCCCTCGCCCTACGCACCCCTGTCGACATTGCTGGTCGGACGCATCGCCAGCCAACTACTGCCCGCCGGTGTGCTGAACGTGGTCAGCGGCACCGACGAGCTCGGCCCGCTGATGACCAGCCACCCGCTGACCCGCACGATCAGCTTCACCGGCTCCATCGCCACCGGCAAGAAGATCGCCGCCGACGCGTCCCAGGATCTCAAGCGACTCACCCTGGAACTGGGCGGCAACGACGCCGCGATCGTGCTGGCCGACGCCGACCCGGAGTTCACCGCTGCGGGTCTGTTCGCGGCGGCGTTCTCCAACACCGGCCAGGTCTGCGTCGCACCGAAACGGATCTACGTCGCGCAGTCGCTGTACCCGGCCCTCGTCGACGCCCTGGTCGCGCAGGCACGCGCGGCCCGGATCGGCAACGGCGCCGACCCTGACGTCGATCTCGGGCCGCTGAACGACCGCCCGCAACTCGACTTCGTCGCCGGACTGGTCGCCGACGCCCTCGCCGCCGGCGGCCGAGCCGTGACCGGCGGGTCGGTCATCGACCGTCCTGGCTACTTCCACGAATCGACGATCATCACCGGAGTCGACGACACGACCCGCATCGTCGCCGAGGAGCAATTCGGCCCCGCCCTACCCGTCATGGCCTACTCCGATCTCGACGACGCCATCGCAAGGGCCAACGCCACGAAATACGGACTCGGCGGGTCAGTCTGGAGCGCCGACCCGGAACGAGCCACGCAGATCGCCGCCCGGATCGAGGCCGGCACCGTGTGGGTCAACACCCACAAGGCGCTGGCGCCGCATCAGCCCTTCGCTGGTAGAAAATGGAGTGGCCAGGGAACCGAGGGCGGCCCGTCGGGCCTGGACGGATACACCGACGCCCAGTTCCTGTACCGCACCCGCTGACGCCACGCTCGACCAAGACTCGAGGAGATCGGACATGCCCTCGACGACGCGGCGTCACTCGAACACCGAAGACCGTCGCTCTGAGGTCGAAGCGCAGATCCTCGCCGCGACGGAGCAGCTGCTCGGCGAAGGCAACAACTTCACCGACCTGGGCGTGCAACGCATCGCGAGCACTGCCGGCGTCGCGAGATCAAGCTTCTACGTCGGGTTCCGCGACAAAACCGACCTGCTCATCCGGCTCGCCGGCACCATGAAACAGCAGGTGTTCGATCTCGCGAAGGATTGGCGCCCATCCGGGCCGAACGGCGGCCCGGATGGCCTGGCGTCGGTGTTTCTGGACATCATCGGGTTCTACCGACGCCACGCGGACCTGCTGGCGGCGATCACCGAGGTCGCTGCGTACGACCGCGCCGTCGCGGAATTCTGGACCAGCCAACTCGACCGGTTCACCGACCTCACCGCGCGGATCCTCGAAGAGGAGCAGGAAGCAGGTCGGACGCCCCCAGATATCGACCCGCGCATCCTGGCCCAGGTCCTCACCTGGGACGGCGACCGGGTCATCGCCCGCCACGTCGCGACCAACGCGGACGTCAGCACCGACCCGGTCGTCGCCCGCGAACTTGCCCTCGTCCGCTGGCACGGCGCCTACCGCCGCCCAACCAGCTGACACGGTCGAGATCGGCCAGACCCGTCAAGCTGGCAGCCACGTAGACCGGCCCGCTGACCGCGCATGCCCCTGGGCCGAGATGCCTGCGCCGAGGTGCATGCCCAGGAGGTCGACCCGGCCAGGCCGGGGCCACATGCGAGGAGCAGGAGGGCGCGCCATCGTGCTCTTCTGCGTGGCGCACCGTCAGCTGATGCGGGCTTCGCCGACGGCATCAGGAGCTGACCGCCTTCTACTCAGTCCATCCAGTGGCGGGATTCGGCGGCCGTTTCAAGGTCGGCTCTGTCCCGCGAGCCGGGGACGGCGGCTACGTGCCGGAGGGCGGCGAGGCGGTGAGGGGCAGTTCCATCTGGATGGCGGTGCCCTCTGCGGGCGGGCTGTTCACCCGGATGTGGCCCCCGAGGGCCTCGACGCGGTCGATGAGACCGACCAGGCCGGAGCCGCGTGTTGGGTCTGCGCCGCCACGTCCGTCATCGTGGACGCGAACCCGCAGCACGCCGGGGTCGGCGGCGACCTGGACGTCGATGACGGTGGCGTGCGCATGCTTGATGGTGTTGGTGAGGGCCTCGGAGACGACGTAGTAGGCGGCGAGCTCGATCGGCTCGGGCAGCCGCCCGTCGACGGCGACGTCGAGGCGGACGGGGACGGCGGAGCGGCGGGCCAGCGCCTTCAACGCCGGGTGCAGGCCGCCCTCGGCGAGGGCGGCGGGGTGGAGGCCGTGGGCGATCTCGCGCAGCTCCTCCAGCACCCGGGTCAGCCCGTCGACCACGCCGTCCAGCGACGTGGCCAGCTGGCTCGCTTCCGGCGGCGCCGCCGCCTGCGCCGCGCGGACCTGCAGCGCCAGTGAGACAAGGGTTTGCTGGGCGCCGTCGTGCAGATCGCGCTCGATGCGGCGGCGGGTGGTGTCGGCTGCGGCCACGACCCGTGCCCGGGAGGCGGTCAGCGCGGCCTGGGCCTCGGCGTTGGCCAGGGCGGTGGCGACCAGTTCGGTGAAGCCGGCCAGTCGCGCCTCGGTGTCCGCCGGCAGCGGCTCCTCCCGCCTGGACAGCACGATCATGACGCCCCACAGCCGCCCCTCGACGCTGATCGGCGCGCCGACGCCCGAGCGGAACCCCCAGTCTCGGGAGAGGTCCGCGACCGGCCCCGTGGTGCCGGCGTAGTCGTCGACCCGCGCCGGGCTGCCGGTCTGGAACACCAGCGTGAGCAGGTTCTGGCCGCCGACGCTCCACTGGGTGCCGACCGGGAAGGGCGCGGGGGCGCCGGTGCTGCTCCACGGGGCCAGCGCCGTGGCGGCGCCGTGCGGGTCGTAGCGGTCCAGCACCGCCAGATCCACCGAAAGGAGCTGCCCGACCTCCGCAGTGACAGCGGCAAACAACGCCTCCGGCGGCGCCCCGCTCGCGACCAGCGTCGCCACTCGCCGCAGCGCCGCCTGCTCGGCGGCGTGGATACGCAGCTCCACCCGGGCCTGCGCGTTCGCGATCGCGGCCGCGACCAGCTCTGTGAAGCCGGTGAGCCGCTCCTCCGTGTCCGCCGGCTGCGGCTGCTCGGACACGGACGCCACCATCATGACGCCCCACCGCCGGCCCTCGACGCTGATCGGCACGCCGACAATCGAGCGGATGCCCCGCTCGCGGGCGAGAGCAGCAGCCTCCCCGGAGGCGCCGGCGTACTCCTCGATCCGCGCCGCACGGCCCGTTCGGAACACCAGCGTGGTCACGTTCCGACCGCCCACTTCCATCCGCGTGCCGAGCGGGACACGGGCGACCTCGCCGCTCCTGACCCAGCCGCCGACGACCGTGGCCTTGCCGTCCGGGTCGTACCGGCTCATGGCCGTGGTGTCGGCGGAGAGCACACGCCCGACCTCCTCGGCGACCACGGCGAACACATCCTCAGGCGCCGCCGCCCGAGCGACCAGCGTCGCCACCCGGCGCAGCGCAGCCTGTTCCTCGGCGATCCCATCGCTCTGCGCGACTGCCACCAGAACCTCGGCCTCGGCGGCAGTTCCACCGGTTCTTCGCCAGGTGCCCACCGGTGCCCAGCCTGCTCGCATCGACCGGACCGATCAAGCCCCGTCCCGCGGTCCCTGCGTTCCGGTGGCCAGCGCCTGGTTCGGCGACGACCGGCCGGCGCTCTACGCCGCGGTCACGAGCCGGGACCTCTTGGGCGACGCACTGGCGGTATCCGACGATCAGGCCGCCGCGGATGGTGAAGAAGGTGCGGAGTCATTCCTGTCAGCCCGCGAGATCCAGCGGCCTGGCACGGGACTCCGGCGGCTTCGCCGCAGGCATCCAGGACCGTTCCCGGCACCGGCCGTGACATCGGTCAGGCTAGGCCGATCTGGCCGAGGAACGTGCCGTTGTCCCAGAAGAGGAACTCCTCGATGATCCGGCCTTCGCGCCACTTGGCGGTGGTTGAGAACACGACATCGAACGACTTGCCGGTGGGCTCGATCGCGGTCCCGTCGGGCTGCTCGAGGGGGGCGGTGAAGGTGCCGGTGAACCGGGTGACGAAGCACGTGAAGTCCCCTTCACCGAACAGGATCTCGTAGGGCTCGTTGTGGACCCGATTGTCCGGGAAAGCGGCGCAGAACGCGATCGACTCGGCCCGATGGTCCGGCCCTCCGTGAGTGGGGTCGGCCTCCCGGCCCGGCCAGTGCACGACGCACTCCGGGTCGTGCAGCGCGTCGAAGGCGTCCCAGTCGCGACCGTTCCAGGCCTTGTCCACGTGCTGCATGCGGCTCGCGTTCTCGGTTGTCACCAGGGTCTCCTTCGCCGTCGCTTTTCGCGCTCCGTCGACGGAGCGCGGCCGATCGCCTGTCCCCCGCACCCGCCGGCAACGGGCCTTCGCATTCCTGCTCCGCCAACCTCATTCGAGGAGAGCGGTCGCATTTTCAGGCCTGTGATGTGTCGTCCGATGCGATGTCGAGAATCCTGTGCGGCAGGCGATACGTCGTCGGGGCTACCGGCCATCGCCGGTACCGGCACTCAGGTGTCGCGGCCTCCCAGTAGCCGGAAAGACCCAGGCCTTCACATAGTCCTCGCGGTCCGGCGAGGCAAGGTCCTTGCCCGCGAGTGGGGCAAGGCGGCGTTCGGGGTACCCAAGACCCACCGCCGGCGGTCCGTACCCTTCCCCCGCTCGCCGCTGGAGTCGCTCACCGCGCTCGGTGTGGGACGCGCGCCCGACGAACTGCTCTTTGCCAGCCCCGCCGG
>JAOPWG010000140.1 GCA_025965775.1 Modestobacter sp.
CCATGTGGCGCGGGCACACCGCCGGGCTCGTCGTCTACGGCCTGGCCATGGTCCGGGCCTGGCGGGAGCGCGGCTTCGCCGACAGCACCGAGACGCTGATCGCCGAGTTCGCCCCGGACGCCGCCGCCATGAGCCAGGCCGAGGCGGCCGCGGCCGGGCTGCTGCCCAGCTGGGTCGGCAACGAGGAGCTGCACCGCTCGCACCGGTCCAACCTGCTGGCCAAGGACCCGGCGTTCTACCGGCCGCTGTTCGCCGGTGAGCCCGACGACCTGCCCTACGTGTGGCCGGGCCCGGACGACGTCCCACCCGCGCCGATACCGGCCGGCGTGCCGGTGTGGGTGGTGCGGCCCCGGGCGCACAACGAGCTCGGTGCCGCGCTGGCCGGCGGGGTCGTCGGCCTGGGTATCCAGGCCGGCATCGACGTGGACGCCACCGGGCTCTCGGCGCCCGAGCTGCGGGCGCTGGCCAAGGAGCTGTCCGGCCGGCGCCCGGCCAAGGATCTGCGCCAGCTCACCGCCTTCCTCGACGAGATGGTCCCCGGCGACCTGGTCGGACTGCCCGTCGAGCACGGCGCCGGGTTGTTGCTGGGCGAGGTGGTCGGCGACTACGCCTTCGCCGGCCGGGAGCTGTTGCCGCACCGCCGGCCGGTCCGCTTCGACCGGGTCGTCCCACGGTCGGCGGCGCGACCGCCGGCCACGCTGCAGGACCCGCGCGCCCTGTTCCGGGTCACCCTGGACCGGGACGCCGTCCCACCAGGCCTGCGCTGACCTCCTCGACCGCGGCGGCCAGCCGTTCGCGGGCCCGGCCGAGGTCTCGGGCACCCGGGCGGCGTGCACGAACCACCACACCCCACCGTGCAGCAGGCGCAGCCAGCGGAACGAGCCAGCTCGGCGTCGGTCATCGGGTCGGGCAGGGCGTCGACCGCCGCGCGGCCGTCCACCCGGCACGTCGTCCGCAGGCACGCGAGGTCCCGGCCGCGCGGGCCGCGGGACGTGTCCTCAGGTCGGTCCACCGCCAGCCGCCGGTCGTGGCCAGCAGGTTGATCGGACGGCTGCGGCCGCTGCTGACCGGCGAGGCGGGGTCCTGCACGGCGACGCGCACCGGGGCCGGCCGACCGCCGGGCGCAGCAGCGGGGTGAGCGTGGCGACGCGGGCGGCCACCGGTACAGGGCGCAGGTGGAGGACCACGTTGCCCCCGTCGTGCAGCAGCGCCGCGTCCTCGACGGCCGGCCCGTGCGCCCGCGCGACAGCCAGGGCGGCCGCTCGCGCCGCCGTGACCAGCGCGGTCACGCGCCGGGCAGCGGCACGTTCTGCAGGCGCACCTGACCGCGGGCGACGAGCTTGCCGTCCTCGGCGCGGGTGAGCGTCACCAGCCACAGCTGCAGCGTCCGGCCCTGCTGGATCGGCTCGGCCAGCACGTCGAGCCGACCGGCGGTGGCCGGACGGAGGAAGTCCGTGGAGTTGTTCACCCCGACCGCGAACTGCCCGCGGTCGACCACCGCCGCGCTGGCCCCGATGCTGGCCGCGGACTCGACGACGGTGCAGTAGACGCCGCCGTGCACCACCCCCCACGGCGTGTGCTGGTCGGGTCCGAGGTCGACCGAGCCGGTGACCCGGGTGCCGCTCACCTCGGCGGGGACGAAGCCGGAGGCCCGGGCGAACGCGCCGACGGACTCCAGGTCCACCGGGGGCAGGCCGTCGCTCATGCGTCCCACACCAGGCAGAACGGATGGCCCACCGGGTCGGCATAGACCCGGAAGTCGCCGCCTCCTCCGGGCAGCCGGCGGGCGCCGAGCGCCAGCACCGCGGGCTCCGCGGCGTCGACGTCGGCGACCCGGATGTCGAGGTGGGACTGCTGCGGACGGGCCGGGTCCGGCCAGTCCGGGGGCTGCAGGTCCGGGGCCTGCTGGAAGGCCAGCCGGTAGCCGGCGCCGGTGGTGACGACCCAGTCGTCTCCGGGCTCGCCCCGGACCTCCATGCCGAGCAGCTCGGCGTAGAAGGTGGCCAGGGCATGGGCATCGGGTGCGTCGATGACGACGGAGTGCAGCTGGCCGATCATGACCTCATCCTCACCCGGGGGACGCGGCCGGCGACAGCCGGGCGCCGGACCACCACAGGAGCCCGGCGCCCCGCGCTGCGGCCGCTGCCGGCCGTGCCGCACGATCGGCGCATGACCTGGACCCGGACCACCCGATGACCGCGCCGCAGCTGGGCACGCTGGCGTGGCAGCCGGCCGCCGAGCGGCTCGACCTGCTGGCCGAGCCGGTGGCCGCGGCACTGCCGGGGCTCTCCGGGGCGGCGTGGGTCGCGCCGATCGACGAGGCGGCCGCCGACACCGCGGCCTTCACCGACACCTATGCCGTGCCACCGGCTGCCTCGGCCAACTGTGTGGTGGTCGCCGCGCGGCGGGCCGGGCAGACCACGCTCGCGGCCTGCCTCGTGCTGGCCACGACCCGGGCCGACGTCAACGGGCTGGTCCGCCGGCACCTGGACGCCCGCAAGGCCTCCTTCGCGCCGCAGGACGTTGCCGTCGCCGAGAGTGGGATGGCTTACGGCGGGATCACCCCGGTCGGTCTGCCGTCGTCGTGGCCGGTGCTGATCGACGTCGCGGTCGCCGCTGCCGACTGGCTGGTCATCGGCTCGGGCACCCGGGGCAGCAAGCTGGCTGTCCCCGGCCCCGTGCTCGCCGGGCTGCCCGGCGCCGTGGTGCTCGAGGGGCTCGGACAGTCGCTGGGCTGAGCACCCCCGGCCCGGTCCCGTCCTAGGCTGGTGCGGGTGAGTGATCCCGTCGAGCCGCCCCCGGCACCCCGCCCCGTGACCGCACCCCTGTCCCGTCCCGAGCGCGCCCCGGACGACAGCGACGTGGGCTGGGGTGAGCGGGTCGGCGACCTCAGCGAGGACGACCGTCGTTACCTGGAGGACCGGCCGCCGCACTGGGGCAGCGACTGAGCGGACTACAGCTGCCCGGGGAGCGTGGTGGTGCCCGGACCGGAGGGGGCCGCGCCCCTGCCCGAGCCCTGCTGGCCGCGCAGCAGGTCGCGGATCTCGGCCAGCAGTTCGACCTGGGTCGGCTGCACCGGCCCGGTCTCCTCGCCCCGCCGGCGTCGCTCCATGAGCACCTTCATCGGGATCACCACGACGAAGTAGATGATCGCGGCGGTGAGGACGAACGAGATGACCTGGCTGAGGAAGGCGCCCCAGGCGAACGGCTGTCCGTTGATGGTGAACCGGCCACCGAACTGCCCGCCGCCCCCCGCGAGGTTGATCAGCGGGGTCAGGAACGAGTCCTTGAACGCGGTGACGACCGCGGAGAACGCCGCACCGATGACCACCGCCACGGCCAGGTCGACGACGTTCCCGCGCAGCAGGAAGTCCTTGAAGCCCTTGATCACTTGAGTTCCCCTCGACATGGAGCGCGCCGCCCGGCGCACAGCCGGGGCGGTTCACGGCGGGCCGAGGGTAACGGTGAGTGTCGAGTTGGTCGCTGCGGCGGCCAGACGCGCTGCGGTCTCGGCGGCCACCGCCAGCACGAGCAGCCCGGCGCCCCGGTCACCCGACGGCGGGTCGGGGGTCTCGGCGGGAGGGGCGCTGACCACCAGGGCGCCGGCCGCGACCACCTCGGCGGCGCCGGCGTCGGCCGCGGTGG
>JAOPWG010000150.1 GCA_025965775.1 Modestobacter sp.
CCGTCCCGGTGCTGGTCGCCGCCTACGCGATCCTCTTCCTGCCCCGGGCGATCGTGAACGTCCGGTCGGCGGTCGAGCAGTCGCCGCGGATCTACGACGACGTGTCCGCCGCGCTGGGGTCCTCGGCGTTCGACCGGCTGCGACGGGTGACGCTGCCGCTGCTCGCCCCCGGCCTCGGTGCCGGCGCTGCTCTGGTCTTCCTGGCCGTCGTCACCGAGTTGACCGCGACGCTGCTGCTCGCTCCCACCGGGACGACGACACTGGCGACGGCCTTCTGGTCGGCGACCAGTGGCCTGGAGTACGGCGCAGCTGCTCCCTTCGCCGTGCTGATGGTGCTGCTGTCGGCACCGGCTACCGTGCTGCTCTCCCGCGATGCCCGACGAGGTCTGACCACATGAGTTCGCTGACCGTCCAGGACGTGACCAAGTCCTTCGGTGCCACGCCGGTCCTTACCGGCATCGACCTGCACGTGCCGAGCCGGAGCCTGACCGCGCTGCTCGGCCCCTCCGGGTGCGGCAAGACGACGCTGCTCCGGCTGATCGCCGGCTTCGACGACCCCGACACCGGGCGGATCGCCGTCGGCGACCGGACGGTCACCGGTGCCGGGCGCGGGGTGCCCGCCCGCCGGCGGGGGATCGGCTTCGTGCCGCAGGAGGGCGGGCTCTTCCCGCACCTGAGCGTGGCCGCCAACGTCACCTTCGGGCTGCCCCGGCGGGAACGGCGGGATGCCGGGCGGGTGCGGGACCTGCTCGCACTGGTCGGCCTGGACGCCGCGCTCGCCGAGCGCCATCCGCACCAGCTCTCCGGCGGTCAGCAGCAGCGGGTGGCCCTGGCGCGTGCGCTGGCGCCCCGGCCCTCACTGGTGCTGCTCGACGAGCCGTTCTCCTCCCTCGACGCGGCGCTGCGGGAGGACACCCGCCAGGCCGTCGCCGACGCGCTGCAGGCCAGCGGGGCCACCGCCGTGCTCGTCACGCACGACCAGGCCGAGGCGCTGTCGATGGCCGACCAGGTGGCGGTCATGCGTGCGGGCAGGCTGGTGCAGCTCGCCGACCCGCAGACCCTCTACCGGCACCCCCTGGACCTCGACATCGCCACGTTCGTCGGTGACGCCGTCGTGCTGGACGCCGAGGTCCGCGGCGGGCAGGCGCACTGCGCCCTCGGCGTGCTCCCGCTCGAGCGGCCCTGCCCCGACGGGCCCATCCGGATCCTCCTGCGGCCCGAGCAGGTTCAGCTGGGCGAGCGCACCGGCGGGACGCCGACCGCACGGGTGCACAGCGTCGACTTCTACGGCCACGACGCGCGGGTGCTGCTGGACCTGCCCTCGGGGCTGCGGGTCACCGCGCGGCTGGACGGCCACACGCTGCCGGCCGACGGGGCGGAGGTCTCCCTGTCGATCACCGGTGCGGCGCTGGCCTTCCCGGGCGGTTCGGCCGCTGTTCCTGCTGGGCGCGCGGAGCTCGCCGACCTCGGCTGACCCCGACCCCGGCTGACCCCGACCTGGGCCCGGCGGACGGCCGCCGTGCGTGTCCGCACGGCGGCCGTGCGGGGGTCAGGGCGTCGCGTACGACCCGGAGGACAGCTCCTCCAGGAGGGACGGGCCGGTCGGCGTCCAGCCGAGCTCGGCCCGCGCCTTGGCGCCGGTGGCCTGCTGGTCCAGCTCGAGCGCGCCGGCCAGGACACCCAGCCGTGCCTCGGTCTCCTCGTTCGTCGAGCCGACCACCCGGCCGTCGCCCCCGGTGCCGCGGCTGGCGGCCTCACCGATCTCGCGCACGGTCGGGTTCTGGCCGTTCACGCCGAGGTAGTAGGAGCCGGGTACGGCCGAGACGAGGGCCAGGGCGTAGAGCCGGCCCAGGTCGTCGGCCGCGACGGTGGTCCAGTGCTGGTCGCCGCTGCCGGGCAGCACCAGCGCGCCGTCGGCGTCGCGCGGCCCGCTCGTCACCACGTTCGGCAGGCCCTGGCCGCGGCCGTAGACGATGCCGGGGGCGATCACGACCGAGCGGACCCCGTCGCCGGCCGCCGCGCGCACCCGGGCGTTCAGCGGCAGCCGCCAGGCGGTCAGCTGCGGGGCGTCGAAGGGGGTGTCCTCGTCGATGGTGCCTGCGCCGTGCACCCAGACCCCGCTGGTGTGCACGTACGGCTTGCCGGTGTCGGCCAGGGCGTCGAGCACGGCGTCCAGCAGCCCGCTGTCGAGCTCGGCGTCGGTGCCGTCCGCGGCCGCGGCGGTGTGGATGACGCCGTCGGCCGCGCGTGCCGCGTCGGCCAGCACGGCGGTGTCGGTGAGGTCGCCGCGGACGACGGTCGCGCCGGCCGCCTCCAGGGCCTCCGCCGACGTGTCGCTGCGGGCCAGTGCCCTGACGGAGTGTCCGTCGGCCAGCAGGGCCGACAGGACCGAGGAACCCACGAGTCCGGTACCACCGGTGAGGAAGACGTCCATGTCCGGGTCAAGTCGATCCCGCGGCGTCTTCTTCCCGCCGGGCGAGGTCAGCGCCGGACGAGCTTGCCCACCGCCATGACCCTGCTGAGCAGGGCCTCCATCGGGTGCCGCTCCGGCGGGCCGACCATCACCGGCCAGTCCGGCACCAGGTCCGGATCGGCGCCGATCGTCGTGGCGGCCTCCTCGGTGACGGCGGTGGCCCGGTTGTGCAGCCGGTCGCGCACGTCGTCAGGGGAGTAGGCCCGCCGGTGCCGTTCGTGCCGGACCAGGACCGCACCGGTCGCGGCGACGCCCGCACAACCGGCGACTCCGAGCAGCTTCCAGAGGCGCATGTCACATACGGTATCGGCGTGGCAGACATCACATACAGTTCCGGCGCGGCCAATGTGCGTGCCCTGTCGCTGGACGAGGCGGCCGACCTGACCCGTACCGGCGACGTCTGGGTGTTCCGTGGGGCCTCCCTCGCCGACCGGGCCATCCAGACGGTGACCAACGCCCCGGTGAACCACGTGGGCATGGCCGTGGTGATCGACGACCTGCCTCCGCTGCTCTGGCACGCCGAGCTCGGGCACTCGCTGGCCGACGCCTGGTCCGGGCGGCACCAGCGCGGCGTCCAGCTGCACGATCTGCGGGATGCCGCCTGCGTGTGGCGCAACCGCTACGGCCAGCGTGCCTGGATGCGCCAGCTGGTCGGCCCGGCCGACGACGGCGGGGTGACCCGGCAGATGGAGGACGCCGTCCTGTGCACCATCGCCCGGCTGGACGGCAAGCCGTTCCCGACCACCCGGGGCCTGGCCCGCGGCTGGGTCAACGGCCGGCTCCGGCGGCACGCCACCAACGACACCGTCTTCTGCGCCGAGCTGGTCGCCGCGACCTACACGGCGATGGGGCTGCTGCCGGGCAAGCGGCCGGTCACCTCCTACGACCCGGGCAGCTTCTGGTCCGGTGACCGGCTGGAGCTGGTGGGCGCCACGCTCGGCCCCGAGGTGGCCGTCGACGTCCCGGTCGTGTGAGCGACGGGGTCAGCCGGCCCCGCCACCGTCCAGTCGGGCCGGGTCGGTCCGGCCGCTGACCACGTCGGCGGCCAGGTCGTCCACGGTCCTGTCGGTGGCATAGGCGTGCGCGCGCAGCACCGCCAGCGCCTCCGGTTCGGCCACGTCCAGTGCCAGGCTGGTCCGTCCGATCGCCTGCCAGACCACGGCCCGCCGGACGGCGGGCGGGCCGTGCAGCACGTCCGGGCCGTCCTCGGCCGACCAGTCCGACCAGACCGCGGCCTCGCTGAGCTGCTGGGTGACGAGGTCACCGGCGGTGATGGCGGCGAAGACGTCGAGCGCGGCGACGTCGGCCGAGTCGCGGAAGTACAGGTCCATCGCGCCCATGCCGGTGAGCGCGTTGCGCAGCGGCAGCGCCACGATCGCCCGGTAGGGGGTCTGGCCGACCAGCAGGTCGTGGAAGGCCGGCCAGCGCCGGCGCAGGTCGTCCTCCACGACGAACACCGGCTGCCGGATGTGCTGCGCCTGCAGGCACGGGCCGGAGCCCACCGTGAACTGCAGGCGCTCGGCGCGGCCGGCGATCTCGTCGCTGGCGCCCAGCGGCGCGCGCCGCCGGGAGCCGCCGATGAGGACGCTGAGCCCGGCGCCGTCCACCGGGAGCACCCGGGTGACGGCGCGGGCGAGGCGGCCCGGCAGCAGCTCCGGCTCCGCCGCGTCGCGGGTGCCTTCATCGGACAGGGCCCTGGCGAAACGTTCTGCCAGCGTCGTCCCGCTCCTCATGTCGGTGCGCCACCCCTCCGACGGCCGAGCTCCGACCGAGCATGCTCCGGTCAGCCGACGACGGCCAATCGCTCCCGGTCGTCCAGCCGCAGGACGGTGTCCTCGGCGTCGGCCAGCTGCTGGTCGTGGGTCACGCAGACGACCAGCCGGCCAGCCAGCGCGCGGCGGAGGTCGGTGACCAGGGCCCGCGCGGTGGGTGGGTCCAGATGCGCGGTCGGCTCGTCGAGCAGCACGACCTCCCGGTCGGCCAGCAGGGCCCGGGCCACGGCCAGCCGCCGGCGCTCACCGCCGGACAGCGACGTCCCGCCGGCGCCCACCGGGGTGTCCAGCCCCGCGGGGAGCGAGGCGAGCAGCGGGCCGAGCCCGGCCGCGG
>JAOPWG010000166.1 GCA_025965775.1 Modestobacter sp.
CCGGGGGAGCGGGCGCTCACCGCCGCCGTCGCCGGCACCCGCGGCGTCGACCTGGGCGGTGACACCAGCCTGGCCGAGATGGCCGCACTGCTGGACGGCGCCGCGGCCGTCGTCGTCGGCAACACCGGCCCGGCGCACCTGGCCGCCGCGGTCGGCACGCCGGTCGTGTCGCTGTTCTCCCCGGTCGTCCCCGCCGTCCGGTGGGCGCCCTACGGCGTCCCGACGGTGCTGCTGGGCGACCAGTCCGCCCCCTGCCGCGACACCCGGGCGCGCGAGTGCCCTGTGCCCGGCCACCCCTGTCTGACCTCGGTGACCCCAGCCGACGTCGTCGCCGCGGTGGAGAAGGTGGTGAGTGCGTGAAAGTCCTGCTCTGGCACGTGCACGGCTCCTGGACGACCGGCTTCGTCCAGGGACGGCACGAGTACCTCCTCCCGGTCACCCCCGACCGCGGGCCCGACGGGCTGGGCCGCGCGCGCACCTGGGACTGGCCGGCTGCGGCCCGCGAGGTGCCGGCCGACCGGCTGCGGGACCAGGAGGTCGACGTCGTCGTCCTGCAGCGCATGCGCGAGCTGGACCTGGTGCGCGAGTGGCTGGGCCGCGACCCCGGCCGCGACCTGCCCGCGGTCTTCCTCGAGCACAACGCGCCGGACGGGTCCGTCCCGGACACCCGGCACCCGCTGGCCGACCGCGACGACATCCCGATCGCCCACGTCACCCACTTCAACCAGCTCCTCTACGACAACGGCTCGGCCCCCACGACCGTGATCGAGCACGGCATCGTCGACCCGGGGGAGCGGTACACCGGCGAGCTGGCCCGCGCCGCCGTCGTGGTCAACGAGCCGGTCCGCCGCGGTCGCACGACCGGCGGCGACCTGCTGCCCGGGCTGTCCGCCGCGGCGCCGGTCGACGTCTTCGGCATGGGTCTGGCCGGGCTGCACGAGCGCTACGGCCTGGACCCCGCCCGCGTGGCGCTGCACGAGGACCCGCCGCAGGCCGCGATGCACGCCGAGCTCGCCCGTCGCCGGGTGTACGTGCACCCGGTCCGCTGGACCTCCCTCGGGCTGTCGCTGCTCGAGGCGATGCACCTGGGCATGCCGGTGGTGGGGCTGGCCACCACAGAGGCGGTGGAGGCCGTCCCACCCGGGGCCGGGGTGCTGTCCACCCGGCCGGACCGGCTGTGGGGTGCCGTCCGGGAGTACCTGCACGACGCGGACGCCGCCCGGCTGGCCGGCAAGGCCGCCCGCGCCGCCGCACGGGAGCGCTACGGCCTGGACCGTTTCCTGGCCGACTGGGACCGGTTGCTGGAGGAGGTCACCCGATGATCGTCGACCTGGTCAGCGAGCATGCCAGCCCCCTCGCGGCGATCGGCGGCGTCGACGCCGGCGGGCAGAACGTGCACGTGGCGGCGCTGGCCGCCGGCCTCGCGCAGCGCGGGCACGCGGTCACCGTGCACACCCGGCGGGACGACGCCGCGCTGCCCGAGCGGGTGACCACCCGCGACGGCTACGACGTCGCCCACGTGAGCGCCGGTCCACCGGTGCCGCTGCCCAAGGACGACCTGCTCGGGCACATGCCGGCCTTCGCCGCCGCCCTGCGCGCCGGCTGGTCTGTGCGGCCGCCGGACGTCGTCCACGCGCACTTCTGGATGAGCGGCCTGGCCGCGGTCGAGGCCGCCGGCAGGCTGCTGAGCCCGGTACCGGTGCTGCAGACCTTCCACGCGCTGGGGTCGGTGAAGAAGCGGCACCTGGGTGCGGCCGACCCGTCGCCGCCGGCGCGCATCGCGCTCGAGCGCCGGCTGTGCGGCGCCGTCAGCCACGTGCTGGCCACCTGTGCCGACGAGGTGTTCGAGCTGCGCCGCCTCGGCCTGGCCAGCGACCGGGTGTCGATCGTCCCGTGCGGCGTGGACACCCGCGTGTTCACCCCGGGCGGCCCGGTCGCGCCGCGCACCGGCCGGCCGCGGCTGCTGGTGCTCGGCCGGCTGGTGGAGCGCAAGGGCCAGGACGACGCCGTCCGGGCGCTGGCTGCGGTGCCCGACGCGGAGCTCGTGGTCGTCGGCGGCCCACCCCCGGACTCCCTCGCCCGCGACCCGGAGGTGCGGCGGCTGCGCGGCATCGCCGACTCGATCGGGGTCGGCGACCGGCTGGTTTTCACCGGTGCCGTCGCCCGGGCCGACGTGCCGGCCTGGGTGCGCTCGGCCGACGTGGTGCTCGCCGTCCCCTGGTACGAGCCGTTCGGAATCACCCCGCTGGAGGCGATGGCCTGCGGCCGGCCGGTCGTGGCCACCGCCGTCGGCGGGCTGGTCGACACCGTCGCCGACGGGGTGACCGGAGACCTGGTCCCGCCCCGCGACCCCGCGGCCCTCGGCGAGGTGCTCGCCGCCCTGCTCGCCGACGACGACCGGCGGGCCGCCTACGGCGCCGCCGGCGTCCAGCGCGCCCGCTCCCGGTACCGCTGGGCCCGGGTGGTCGCCGACACCGAGGACGTCTACCGGCAGGTGCTGGCCGGCCGCCGCGCCATGGAGGTCGCCCGATGACCGCCCCGCTGGGCGCGGCCCCGTTGCGGACCGCCGAGGTCGTCTCGCCCGAGGCCTGCACCCACCTCACCGGCCAGGACCACGTCACCTCGCTGACCGCGGCGCTGCGCGACGTCAGCGCCCAGGTGGGGACCCTCGACCGGTGGGGCCGGCTGATCGCCGACGTGCTCTGCGGCCCGGGCCGGGGCCGGCTGATGGCCGCCGGCAACGGCGGCAGCGCCGCGCAGGCCCAGCACCTGACCGCTGAGCTGGTCGGCCGCTACCGCGCCGACCGGCCGCCGTTCTCGGCGATCTGCCTGAACGCCGAGACCTCCAGCCTCACCGCCATCGCCAACGACTACCCGGCCGATGAGCTGTTCGCCCGGCAGGTCGAGGCGCACGGCCGGCCCGGGGACGTCGTCGTCGTGTTGTCGACCAGCGGCCGCAGCCCCAACATCGTGGCCGCGGCGCACCGGGCCAGGCGGGCCGGGATGACCGTGCTGGCGATGACCGGGCCCGCGCCCAACCCGCTGGCCGCCGCCGCCGACGACGCGTTCTGCATCGACTCGGAGTGGACCGCGACCGTGCAGGAGTGCCACCTGGTGGCGCTGCACCTGGTCTGCGCCGCCTTCGACAGCGCGGTGCTCGCCGAACCGGCCCGGACGGACAGCCAGGACCGGGTCGAGGTGCTCCCGTGAACGCGCCGCTGGTCGTCGTCGGCGATGCCCTGCTCGACGTCGACCTGGTCGGCACCGCCTCCCGGCTGGCCCCGGACGCGCCGGTCCCCGTCGTCGAGGACGTCGAGACCCGCGTGCGCCCCGGCGGCGCCGCGCTGGCCGCCGTCATCGCCGCGGCGGCCGGCACCCGCGAGGTCGTGCTCGTGGCCCCGTTGGCCGACGACGGCGGGGCCACCCGGCTGCGGGCGCTGCTGGCCGGCCGGGTGCGGCTGATCGCCGTCCCGGCCACCGGCGGTACCGCGGTCAAGCAGCGCCTCCGGGTCGGCGACCACTCGGTGGCCCGCATCGACAGCGGCGACCCGGTCGCCGTCCTCGGTGCGCTGCCGACGGAGGCCGTCGAGGCGATCCGCTCGGCGGCCGCCGTCCTCGTCGCCGACTACGGCCGGGGGACGACGGCCGACCCGGTGGTCCGTGCCGCCCTGTCCGCCGCGGGCGGGCCGGTCGTCTGGGACCCGCACCCGCGCGGCGCGGACCCGGTCCCCAGCACGCGGCTGGTCACGCCCAACGGCGCCGAGGCGGCCCGGGTCGCCGCCATTGCCGGCGTCGACGTCCCCGGCCACGGCCTCGCCGCGGTGCGGGCGCGGGCCGAGGCGCTCATCCGGCACTGGGCCGTCGGCGCCGTGGCGGTGACCCTCGGC
>JAOPWG010000189.1 GCA_025965775.1 Modestobacter sp.
CGGCCGGACACTGGCGCCATGACAGCGCCCCGCGAAGCGCAGCCGGTGCTGCGCGGATCGAAGGTCCTCCTGCGCCCGTGGGCGCCCGGCGACGCCGACGAGGTGTACGCCGCCTGCCAGGACGCCGCGATCCAACGATGGACGACCGTCCCGTCCCCGTACCGGCACACCGACGTGGGCGGGTACGTCACCGAGCTGGCGCCCGCGGCGTGGGACCTGGGTGGCGCCGTGTTCGCCGTGGTGGACGTGGCCACCGGCCGGCCGGCCGGGAGCATCGGAGCGCACGAGATGCGGGACGGCGTCGCGCGCGTCGGCACTGGACCGCACCGACCGCCCGGGGGCGGGGCTTCACCAGTGACGCGCTGCGCGCACTCATCCGCTGGTTCCTGCGGGACAGGGGCGCAGCCCGGGTCGAGTTGGTCGTCGAACCTGCCAACGTCGGGTCCGTACGCGTCGCCGAAGCGGCCGGCTTCACCGCCGAGGGCGTGCTGCGGCAACGCCTGGCCCTGCGGGACCGCCGGGCGGACGTCGTCATATGATCGATGCTGCCCAGCCACGCAGCCGCGGCGACGCTCTAGGACACCCCCTGCCCGCGGTCCGGGCCGCAGATCTGCCGTGGACCAGGCCGGTCCCGGCATGCAGGCGGACACAGCGGCAGGTCAGCGAGTGCCGCCCCCCGAGCTGCCGAGACCGAACGAGGCGTGCACCCGATGAGCACCGACAGCACCGACCCCCACGACCCCACGCAGGTCGGGCCGACGGAGGGTCCCCCCGCGCCCGATGCCGCAACCTCCGATGCCGCAACGTCCGATGCCCCCGCGGAGGAGCGCGCGCCGGGCCGGATCGATCGCAACACCCCGCTCCTCATCTCCATCCTGGTGGCGGTCATCGTCGCTGCGGTGGCGATCGGCGCGTTGTCCTACTACCGCACCAGGGTCGATGACCGGGACGCCGCCACCGCGGCCGCGTTCGTCCGGACGATCACCACGCAGGGCGCCACGGTGGACACCGTCGAGTGCCATGGCGACATCTGCGCCGCGATCATCGGCAACCAGGCGTACACGGTGCTGGTGCAGGAGGACGCGCAGGGCCGGCAGCACTTCGGCGTCAGCGCGTACGTCGGCCCCTGACCGCACGTCCGGACGACACGCCCTGACGGCGCGCCCTGAGGCGGCACGGCTCGCGCCGGGCCGATGACTTCCGGTGCCCGGAGCGGTCCCATCTGTCGACAGCTCCACCGACCCGGAGGACCGCCGTGACCGCCACTGCCGACACCGACACCCGCTTCGCCGCCGTCTGGGCACTGCTCGACGAGCAGGTGGCGGCCGGCAGGTTCCCCGGCTGCGTGGCGGCGGTGCGCCATGCCGGGCGCACCGAGGTACACGCCACCGGGCGGGTGGCGCTCGGCGACAGCGCCCCGATGCGCCCGGACACGCTGTTCCGGATCGCCTCCCTGACCAAGCCGTTCGGCGGCGTCCTCGCCCTCGGTCTGGTGCACGACGGCGTCCTCGCCCTGGACGACGACGTGGCCCGCTGGCTGCCCGAGTTCATCGACCTGCGGGTGCTGACCGACCCGGCCGGGCCGCTGACCGGGACCGTCCCGGCGCAGCGGCCGGTCACGGTCGGCGACCTGCTGTTCATGACGGCGGGGTTCGGGCTGCGGATGGACGACTCACCGCTGGCGCACGAGATGTGGGCGCAGGGGGTGAGCCCCGGGCCGCTGGCGCCGAGGATCCCGCCCGGCGAGTTCCTCGCCCGGCTGGCCCGGCTGCCGCTGACCGCCCAGCCGGGGGAGGGCTGGCAGTACCACACCGGCAGCGACGTCCTCGGGGTGCTGCTGACCCGGGTCACCGGCCGCAGCCTCGGCGAGCTCGTGGCCGAGCGGGTGACCGGCCCGCTCGGGCTGACCGACACCACCTTCTGGACCGCGCACGTCGACCGGCTCGCCACCTCCTACACCCCGGACGGCGACCGCCTGGTGGTCGCCGACCCACCCGACGGCGCCTTCTCCCGGCCGCGGGTCTTCGAGTCCCTGGGCGGCGGGCTGGTCTCCACCGCGACCGACGTCCTCACACTGCTGGCCGCGGTCGCCGACGGCGGCGCGCCCGTGCTGGACGCGGCGTCGGCGGCGGCGATGACCGGCGACCGGCTCACCGCCGCCCAGCGGGCCGCGGCCCAGACCTTCCTCGGTCCCGGCCGGACGTGGGGCGGCAACGTCGAGGTCACCCTCGACCGCACCGACCCGTGGACGACGCCGGGGCGGTTCGGCTGGACCGGTGGCACCGGCACCACCGCCTACGCCGACCCGTCGCTCGACCTGGTCGCCGTGCTGCTCACCCAGCGGATGATGACCGGCCCGCACGACGGCCCCGAGGCGTTCTGGTCGGCCGCCCACGCCGCGGTCACGGCCGCGTGAACCGCGTCAGGTGCGCGACATCACCGGCTGGTTCTTGGCCCAGTCCAGGAACCGGGCCGCCTGCTGCAGGTCGGGGATGTCGTTGCCCACCAGCGACCGGAGCAGGTCGTTGCTCCAGACCACCAGCCGCCCGGCGGTCCAGGCGGCCTTCTCCACCGGCGGCAGGTCCAGGTCGTAGACCAGCTTGGCGAGCTCCTTCTTGCCGCCGGCCGCCGACGTGTACTTCAGCACCGGCAGGTACCGCTCGGGCTCGACCACGCACAGCACCTTGGTCAGCAGCGACTCCTTGAAGGAGGGGAAGCCCAGCCCCTTCTTGCCGTCGATGAGGTGGGTGAGCCGGTCCTCCAGCCGCAGGCTCTCCGGGCCGTAGAGCAGGTACTCGATCG
>JAOPWG010000190.1 GCA_025965775.1 Modestobacter sp.
CTGCGGCTTCTCCTTGGCGGTGTCCGGGATGACCAGACCGGAGGCGGTGGTGGTCTCGGCCTCGTTGGCCTGGACCACGACCCGGTCCTCCAGCGGCTTGATGTTGACCTTGGTAGCGGTCGTCACGATGTGACGCCCCCTTCGCTGTCGACGGGCTTTGTGGGGTGGTGCAGATGCTGTGGCACAGAGGCTGGCGACCTGCCGTCGCGGGGGTCAGGTACCGGCCCGTGTCGGTTGGCACTCTACCCATGCGAGTGCCAGCCACTCAACCGGGTCGGGCGCGGCTGCCCCGGTGGTGTGCGCGACGCTGTCCCGGTGCCCACCGGGAACCTGGACGAGGACTCCGCCGCACAGTCCGCGGAGACGGTTCGCCAGCTGCGGGCCCTGTCGACACCACCCGGTGCCGCGGCACTGGCCCGGGCGGCGGCCCTGCTGGACGGGCGTACCGACGCGGTCACCGCGCTGAGCCGACTGCGCGCCGAGGTGGGCGTGGATCTCGCCGGTCCGGCCTGGGGGATCGCCCGGCAGCGGGAGAAGGCCCGGCCGGCGTTCGGCGCCGACGCCGACCGGCTGCTGTTCACCGGCGACACCCTCGAGCAGGCCGGCCGCCCCGCGCTGGCCGCCCGGCGCGCCGGGCGGCTGCTCGACGGCGGGGTGCGCTCGGTCGCCGATCTCGGCTGCGCCGCGGGCACCGACACGATCGCCCTCGCGCGGGCCGGGGCGTCGGTGGTGGCCGTCGACCGGGACCCGGTGGCCCGCGAGCTGACCGCGCTCAACGTGGCGGCACTGGGTCTGCGCGGGGTGCAGGTGCGCGACGCCGACGTCGTGGACCTGGTGGCGACCGCCGACGACGGCCGGGTCGCCGGATGCGACGCCGCCGTCCTGGACCCCGCGCGACGGGCCGGTGGACGGCGGCTGCTGGACCCCGACCGCTGGTCACCGCCCTGGTCGACGGTGCTCGCTCTGCTCGACCGGGTGCCCCGGTGCGTGGTCAAGGTGGCGCCGGGCCTGGACCACGCCCGCGTGCCCGACGGGGTCGAGGCGGAGTGGGTCTCGGCCGGCGGCTCGATCGTCGAGGCGCTGCTGTGGGGGCGGGACCTGTCGACCACCTGGCGACGGGCAACGCTGGCCGGCGCGGGGGGCGCCGTCGAGCTGACCGCCGACACCGACCCCGGCCCGGCCCCGGTCGGCCCCGTGCGCGGCTGGCTGCACGAGCCCGACCCGGCGGTCATCCGCTCGGGCCTGGTCTCCCTGGTCGCGACGGACCTCGGCGCCACCCTCGTCGACCCGACGATCGCCTATCTGACCAGCGACTCCACCGCGGGGTCCCCCTGGACCAGCAGCTACCCCGTCACCGACGTCCTGCCGTTCAACCTCAAGAGGTTGCGCGCCCTGCTGCGCGCCCGCGGTGTCGGCCGCGTGACGGTGAAGAAGCGCGGGTCGCCGATCGAACCGGAGACCCTGGCCCGCCAGCTGCGCGGGCCGGGCAGCGGGACGGCGGTCGTCGTCGTCACCCGGGTGGCCGGCGCCCCGACCGTGCTGGTCTGCGGCCCGCCGTCCTGACCGGAGTCGCCGGGTGGCGGTTCCGGCACCCGGCGACTCGACCTACCGGGAGACGACGTAGATCGGCACCGAGCTGTCCGCGCCCAGGTCGACCGCCGACGGCGCGACGCCGGCCTCGACCAGCCGGGACCCGAGGGCGGCGACCATGGCGCCGTTGTCGGTGCACAGCCGCGGGCTGGGCGTGCGCAGCACGATGCCGGCCGCCGCACACCGCTCGGCGGCCAGCGCACGCAACCGCGAGTTGGCCGCCACCCCGCCGCCGATGACCAGGTGGTCGACGCCGTGGTCGCGGCAGGCGCGCACCGCCTTCGCGGTGAGCACGTCGACCACCGCCTCCTGGAACGCGGCGGCGACGTCGGCGACCGGCACCGGCTCGCCGCTCCGCTCCCGGGCCTCGACCCAGCGGGCGACGGCGGTCTTCAGCCCGGAGAACGAGAAGTCGTAGGGCGCGTCCCGGGGACCGGTGAGCCCGCGGGGGAAGGCGATGGACGCCGGGTCGCCGTCGCGGGCAGCCCGGTCGACCGGCGGGCCACCGGGGAAGGGCAGCCCGAGCACCCGGGCGACCTTGTCGAAGGCCTCCCCCGCCGCGTCGTCGATGGTCTGGCCCAGGGGCTGCACATCCTGGGCGAGGTCGGGCACCAGCAGCAGCGAGCTGTGCCCACCGGACACCAGCATCGCCACCGAGGGCTCGGCCAGCCGGCCGTGCTCCAGCTCGTCGACCGCGACGTGCGCGGCCAGGTGGTTGACCCCGTAGAGCGGCACGTCGAGGGCCAGCGCGTAGGCCTTCGCCGCGGCCACGCCGACCAGCAGCGCGCCGGTCAGACCCGGCCCGGAGGTCACCGCGATCGCGTCCACGTCAGCGGCGCTCACCCCGGCGTCGGACAGCGCCCGGTGGACGGTGGGGACCATCGCCTCCAGGTGCGCCCGGGAGGCGATCTCCGGGACGACGCCGCCGAACCGCTCGTGTTCGGCCATGCTGGTGGCCAGGGCGTCGGACAGCAGCGTCTGCCCGCGCACGAGGCCGATCCCGGTCTCGTCGCAGGAGGTCTCGAAGCCCAGGACCAGCGGCTTGCTCATCGACGACTCCCTTCGCTCCCACGGGGCGCTCCGCTCGCCTGTCCGCTCGCCTGTCCGCTCGCCTGTCCGCTCGCCTGTCCGCTCATCGGCGCACCTCCCGGCTCATCACGACGGCGTCGGCGCCGCTGGGTTGGTAGTAGCCGCGCCGCCGCCCGATCTCGGCGAAGCCCCGCCGGCGGTACAGCCCCTGGGCGACGTCGTTGTCGGCCCGGACCTCCAGCAGCACGACCTGGCTGCGGGTGTCGGCCTCGGCCAGGAGGGCGTCCAGCAGCCGCGCGCCGATGCCCTGCCCCTGGGCGGCGCCGGTGACTCCCACGGTGGCGATGTGCGCCTCCTCGGGATAGGCGATCAGTCCGGCGTAGCCCAGCACGCGGCCGACGTCGTCGACGGCGACCAGGTAGTGCCGGGTGTCGGTGCGGGCGAGCTCGTCGCGGTACATCGCCGCCGTCCAGGTGTCCGGGGCGAACAGCTCCTCCTCCAGCTCCAGCACGGCAGGGAGGTCGGCGCGGGTCATGTCGCGCAGCGTCACGGGTGCCACGGCTGGCTCACCGGCTTGCGGGCGGCGGGCGGTACGGCATCGGGACGGCGCAGGTACAGCGGCTCCAGCGGGCCGGCGCCCTCCGGGTCGGCCAGCTGGGGTCCGGCGGCGCGCAGCAGCCCCGCCGTCGTCACCTCGACGGCGGCCACCGGCACACCGAGCCGCTCGCTGCCGACGGCGGCGTCCCCGACCAGCGGAGGGGCCGCCACCACGTCGGCCGGCCGGCCGACGGCCGGCCCGGCGGTCCGGCGCCCGTCGGCGGCGTAGGAGGCCCAGTACAGCTCCTTGCGACGGGCGTCGGTCACCCCCGTCCGGGCGCCGGACCCGATGGCGTCCAGCGAGCAGACGCCGACGGCGGGCAGGCCACGCGCGTCGGCCAGCGCGGCCGCGGTGACCACGCCGACCCGCAGACCGGTGAAGGGCCCGGGGCCGAGCCCGGTGACGACGGCGTCCAGGTCGCGCATGCCCACGCCGGCGTCGGCGAGCACCGCCCGGATGGTCGGGGTCAGCAGCTCGGCGTGCCGGTTGCCCGAGGCCACCGCGCGCTCGGCGAGCACCTCGGCGTCCGTGCCGGCAGTCCAACGCGCCAGCCCGACCACGAGTGTCGGGGTGGCGGTGTCGAGGGCGAGGACGAGCACGAGAGGCCAATCTACTGGCGACCGGGAACCGGGCGGCGGAGTCCGTCCGTGATCAACTGCGTCCCGTACCCGCCCCCTCGACGAAGAGGACTCCTCCGTGACCGCCACCCTCCTGCTCGTCCACGGCGCCTGGCACAACTCCTGGGTCTGGCAGCCGCTCATCGACGAACTGTCCGACGTCGACGTCGACGTCGTGACCGTGGACCTGCCCAGCTCCGGCACCGACCCGCAGTCCCTCGGCGACCTCACCGCCGACGCCGAGGCGATCCGTGCCGCGCTGGCCGGGGTCGAGGGACCCGTCGTCCTGGTGGGGCACTCCTACGGGGGCATCCCGATCAGCGAGGCGGCCACCGCGGAGGCCGGCGTGGCGCACCTGGTGTATGTCTGCGCCTTCCAGCTCGACGTCGGTGAGTCGCTGGTGGGCAGCCTCGGCGGGGAGGTGCCGCCCTGGCAGGAGGTCCACGAGACCCACGTGCGGGTCACCACGCCCGAGGCGGTCTTCTACAACGGGGTCTCCCCGGAGCTCACCGAGCAGGCGGTGGCACACCTCCAGCTGCAGTCGACCAGCTCGGTCACCCAGCCGCTGAGCCGCGCCGCCTGGACGGAGCTGCCGAGCACCTACGTGGTCTGCGAGCAGGACCAGGCCATCCCGGTGTTCGCGCAGGAGGCGATGTCGGCCCGGGCCGGCACGGTGCTGCGCCTGGACGCCGGCCACTCGCCGTTCCTGTCCCAGCCCGCCGAGCTCGCCGCGGTGCTGCGCAAGATCCTCGACCAGGCGGGGTGAGGTCAGGTCAGCCGTCGAGCCGCTGCTCCCAGCCCGGGCCGGCGGGCACCAGGCGGGCGGTCCGGACGTCGTCGTCCCGGCGGTCCAGCTCCACGACCAGGTGCTCGTCGGCCAGCTGCTCGACCAGTCCGTGGCCCCACTCCACGACGGTGACCGCCTCCTCGGCGGTGGCGTCGAGGTCCAGGTCGTCGACGTCGGCCATGCTGCCCAGCCGGTAGGCGTCCACGTGCACCAGCGGCAGGCGGCCCCCGCGGTGCACCCGGGCGAGCACGAACGTCGGGGAGGTGACCGGTCCCGGCACGCCCAGCCCGGCGCCGATCCCCTGGGTCAGTGCGGTCTTGCCCGCGCCCAGCGGCCCGGCGAGCACCACGAGGTCACCGGGCCGCAGCAGGTCGGCCAGGGCCCGGCCGAGCGCCTGGGTGTCCGTGGCGGTGGGCAGCACGTGGTCGCGCTTCACCGGGGCGTCCCCTCCCCCAGGGCCGAGGCGACGGCGGTGAGGTCGGCCAGCAGCCCCGCCCGCGGAGCGCCGTTCGGACCGAACCGGATCGCCGCCGAGGGGTGGTAGGTCGCCCAGACTGCGCGGCCGTCGACCTCGTGCGGGCGGCCGCGGACCTGGCCGAGGACGGTGCGCGGACCGAGGAACCACTTCGCCGAGGACAGGCCGAGCGCGACCACGACCCGGGCGTCCAGCAACTCCAGCTGGCGGCGCAGCCAGCCACTGCAGCGGGCGACCTCCGGGGCCTTCGGCGTCCGGTTGCCCGGGGGGCGGCACTTGACCACGTTGAGCACCGCCGCCTGAGCCCGGTCCAGGCCGGCCTCGGTCAGCAGCAGGTCCAGCAGCGCGCCGGAGCGGCCGACGAACGGCCGGCCGGTCGCGTCCTCCTGCGCCCCGGGCGCCTCCCCGACCAGCACGAAGCGCGGCCGGCCGCCGGCCGGGACGTCCCCGACGACGACGTGCTGCCGCGCGGCGGCGAGCTCGGGACAGGCGAGGCAGGAACCCGCGACTGTCGCCAGGGTGGCCCAGTCGGGGGCAGCGGCGGCGGTACGGGCGACCTCGTCGGCGGCCGCGTCGAGGCGCGGCGGTCGGGGTGCGGCCACGCCAGCACACTACGACGAGGTGGACCGGCAGCGAGACCACGGGAGCGATGGACGGCGGCCAGCCGTCGACGCGGGCCCCTGCCACGACTCTCGCCCAGCCGGGGCCCAGGCGCGGCTCAGGTCCGCCGGGCGCCCTGCTCGGCGGCGACCTGGCGGAGCAGCGTCGACAGCGCGGCGGTGACCGCGTCGGGGCGCTCGAGGAGGACCAGGTGGCCGGCGCCGGGGACGGCGAGGAACTGCACCCTGCCCGCCCCCTTCTGCCCGAGCTGCTCCACGATCCGCTCGCTGTGCGCCTGAGGGATCATCTTGTCCGCATCGCCGGTGAGCACGAGCGTGGGCACCCGGCGCAGCGGTTCGAGCGCGCCGCTGGCGTCCAGCCCGGCGATGGCCGGGTAGAACTCGGCGATCACGTCCACCGGGGTGCCGGCGATCATCGCGTCCACGTAGCGGCCCAACGCGGGGTCGACGTCGGTCGAGGAGAACGACAGCGACCACGTGGCTGCCGAGACGACGTCCTTGGCCAGCCGCCGGGTGCGCTCGGCGAAGCCCGGACTCCGGCGCATCGTGTAGGCGGCCAGCGGCAGCACCGCCGTCCGCAACCGGGTCAGCAACCGGGGCAGGCCGAAGTCCAGGTCGGCCAGGCCGCCGCTGGAGGTCGACAGCAGCGCCACGCCGGCCACCCGGGTGCCGAACAGCTCCGGGCACCGCTGGGCCAGGGAGAGCACGGTCATGCCGCCCATCGAGTGGCCGACCAGCACCACCGGCCCGCGGGGCACCCGGGCGCGCAGCACCGACTCCAGGTCGGCGGCCAGCTGGTCGATCGTCGCGTGGTCGGCGTGGCCGCGGCCGGAGACGCCGTGGCCGCGCTGGTCGTAGAAGACCAGCCGCGCATCGGGCCGGTGGCCGTTGGCGGTGGCGAGCTCGGCGGCCAGGTCGCGACGCTGGAAGGTCCACGAGGCCATCGACAGCGCGTAGCCGTGCACGAAGACAACGGTCAGCGGGGCGTCGAGCGGCCCGATCTCCTCCACCGTCAGCAGCACCCCGTCGTCGGCCTGCACCAGCACGGTCCGGTCGGCCGTGCGGCTGGCGGAACCGAGCGGGTCCTCCTCGCGGAGCTCCTGCGCCGGCATGTCGGCCACCGCGCGCCCGTCGGAGTCCCCGGCCTGCCCGGCCAGCTGGTTCGCCCGCACCCGGGAGGTCGCCGTCCGGGCGACGGCGACGCCCACGGCGGTGCCGGCGGCGGCCAGGCCGAGCGCCGCACCGATCAGCCCCGCGGTGCGGCCGAGGTGCTGCTGCACCATCAGCGGACCCCGGCGGTCCCGACGTAGCGGCGACGGAACCGCCCGCCGACCTGCGTGACCAGCTCGTAGTGGATGGTGTCGACGGCGTCGGCCCACTGCTGGGCGGTCGGCTCCCCGGCCGCGCCGGGTCCCCACAGCACCACCGGGTCACCGGGGGCGATCGGGTCGTCGCCGACGTCGAGGACGAACTGGTCCATGCAGACGCGCCCGGCGATCGGGCGCTGCGCACCGGCGGCCAGCACCGGCGCCCGGTTGCCCGCCGCCCGCGGCACGCCGTCGGCGTAGCCGACCGGGACCAGCGCCAACGTCGTCTCCCGCGCGGGCTGGTAGGTGTGGCCGTAGGAGACGCCGACCCCGGCCGGCACCCGCTTGGTCAGGATCACCCGGGCCTGCACCGTCATCGCCGGCCGCAGCCCGGACTGCGCGGGCTCGCCGCCCAGCGGGTCCAGCCCGTAGAGCGCGACCCCGGGGCGGACCATGTCGAACCAGGTGTTCGGCAGAGCGATCGTGGCCGCGGAATTGGCCAGGTGCCGGCGCGCGTCGGTCAGCCCGGCATCGCGGGCCAGCGTCGTGGCCTCCTCGAAGACCCGCACCTGGGCGGCGATCGTCGGGTGCGTCGGGGCGTCGGCGTAGGCCAGGTGGCTCCACAACCCCACGACGGCGACCTCCCCGTCGGCCTGCGCCCGCGCGGCAGCAGCGACCAGGCCCGGCCAGTCCGCCGGGGTGGCCCCCTCCCGGGAGAGCCCGGTGTCGGTCGACAGGTGCACCCGGGCGGTGCGCCCGGTGCCGCGGGCCGCGGCCACCACCTCGGCCAGCCCCCACTCGGCGTTCACCGACACCTCGACGTCCGCGGCCAGGGCGGCGGCGTAGTCCTCGCCCGGTCCGTTGAGCCAGGCCAGCACCGGAACGGTCACACCGGCCGCACGCAGCGCCAGCGCCTCCTCCAGCACGGCGACGCCCAGGGCGTCGGCGCCACCGGCGAGCACCGCGCGGGCGGCGGGGAGCAGGCCGTGCCCGTAGCCGTCGGCCTTGACCACCGCCATCAGCGGTCGGGCGACCCGTTCGCGCAGCGCCGCGGTGTTGGCCGCGATGGCGTCGAGGTCGACCACCACCTCGGCCCGGTTCTCCAGGCCGCGCCTCGGGACCTGCCCGGGGGCCTGCTCCAGCTGGGTCACCCCTCCACTGTCCCAGGCGGCGGCGGGCCGGACGGGTCGACGCCCCGACGCAGCCGGCCCACCGTCGCGGGCAGGTGCCGGACGAGGTCACCGGCGATCAGCGGACCGGACGCGGCGGCGAGCTGACCGGTGCGGCCGTGCACGTGCGCGGCGACCGCGGCGGACTCCGCGGCACCCAGCCCGGTCGCGAGGATCGCGCCGATGATCCCGGCCAGCACGTCCCCGGTGCCGGCGGTGGCCAACCAGGGCGTCCCGGTGCCGTTGACGTAGGTGGTCCCGGCGTCGGCGACGACCGTCGCGTCGCCCTTGAGCAGGACCGCGCAGCCCAGCTCCGCCGCACCCCGGCGCGCCGCGGCGACCCGGTCGCGCCCCACCTCCCCGAAGATCCGGGCGAACTCCCGGTCGTGCGGCGTGAGCACCGTCGGCGCCTCACGGTCACCGACCAGCGCGGGCTGCTCGGACACCATCGTCAGCGCGTCGGCGTCCACGACCACGGGCAGGTCGGTGGCCAGCACCTCGGCCAGGACGCTGCGGGCGTCGTCGTCGGTGCCCATGCCCGGCCCGACCACCCAGGCCTGTACGCGACCGGCGTCCCTGGGGCGCCCGGTGGTGACGATCGCCTCGGGCCACGCGGCGCTCACCCCGTCGGCGGCGGTACCGGCGTAGCGCACCAGACCGGGTCGGGTGCGCAGGGCGGCCCCGGTGCACAGCACCCCCGCGCCGGGGTACGTGGCCGAGCCGGCGACGACGCCCACCACGCCCTGGGAGTACTTGTCGTCGCCCGCGCCCGGGGGGTTCAGGTGCCCGGCGGCGTCGACGTCGGACAGCTGGACGACGTCGGCCGTCGGCAGGTACGGGCCCAGGCCGATGTCGACCAGGTGCACCCGACCAGCACGGCCGCGCCCCTCCCCCACCACCAGGCCGCGCTTGACGGCGCCGAAGGTGACCGTGTGCTGGGCGTGGAAGGCCGCCCCGTCGACCGCCCCGGTGTCGGCGTCCACCCCGCTGGGCACGTCGACGGCGACGAGCAGGCCGGGACCCTGGGCGGCCGCCTCGGCCAGCTCCGCGGCCGCGGACCGCAACCCGCCCGTCCCCCCGATGCCGACGATGCCGTCGAGCACCAGGTCGGCCCGGTCCAGACCGTGGTCGGCGGCGCCGGCCACCCGGCCCCCGGCCCGCCGCAGCGCCACCAGCCCGCCGGGATGGGCCCGCTCGGCGTCCAGCAGCACCGCGCGGACCTGCGCGCCCCGTCCCGCCAGCACCGCCCCGGCGTACAGGGCGTCCCCGCCGTTGTTGCCGGCCCCCACGAGCAGCACCACCCGGACGCCGTGGGCGTGGCCCAGCAGCCCCAGGCTGATGGTCGCCAGGCCCGTGGCGGCGCGCTGCATCAGGGCGCCGTCCCGGACGGTGGCCAGCACCGCCGCCTCGGCTGCACGGACCTCGGCGGCTGTGTACAACCCGATCACGGGACGTCCGCCCGGTCGGTTCCCTCGGCGATCACCACAGCCGAGGCGATGCCCCCGTCATGGCTCAGCGACACGTGCCAGCAGGTCACGCCGAGAGCGGCGGCACGCCGGGCCACCGTCCCGCGCACGCTCAGCAGCGGCCGGCCGTGCTCGCCGACGGTCACCTCGGCGTCGTGCCAGTGCAGGTCACCGGGCGCGCCCAGCGCCTTGGCCAGCGCCTCCTTGGCGGCGAACCGTGCGGCCAGCGACTCCCCGGTGCGCGGCACACCCCCCGGGGTCAGCTGCTCCGCGGCGGTGAACAGCCGGTCTCGCAGCCCCGGGGTGCGGGTGAGGGAGGCGGCGAACCGGTCCACCGGACAGACGTCGATGCCGACCCCGATGATCACCCGGTCAGTCTGCCCGCCGGCGTGGGGACATGCTGGAACGGCCACCCTTCAGGGTCCCGCGCCGAGCCTGCGAGGCGTGGGGGGAAGGGTGGTCCTTCACTCGACGGTGACGCTCTTCGCCAGGTTCCGCGGCTGGTCGACGTCCAGCCCCCGGGTCGCAGCGATCTCGCACGCCAGCACCTGCAGCGGCACGGTGGTGACCACCGGCGCGAGCAGGGTCGGCGTACGCGGAACCCGGATCAGGTGGTCGGCGTACGGGACGACGTCCTCGTCGCCCTCCTCGGCGATGACGATGGTGCGCGCTCCGCGGGCCCGGACCTCCTGGATGTTGCTGACCACCTTGCCGTGCACCGACTCGCGGCTGCGTGGGGACGGCACGACGATCACCACCGGGGTGCCCTGGTCGATCAGCGCGATCGAGCCGTGCTTGAGCTCGCCTGCGGCGAACCCCTCGGCGTGGATGTAGGCCAGCTCCTTGAGCTTGAGCGCCCCCTCGAGCGCGACCGGGTAGCCGACGTGACGGCCCAGGAAGAGCAGCGTGTCCTCCCCGGCCAGCGCCCGGCCGAGCTCGCGCACCGGCTCCATCCCGGCGAGCACCTCGGCGACCGCCTCGGGCAGCCGGCGCAGGTCGCTGACGATCGCGGCCACCTCGTCGGCGTACTTCACGCCGCGGACCTGAGCCAGGAAGAGCCCGACGAGGTAGCAGGCCACGACCTGGGTGAGGAACCCCTTGGTGGAGGCGACGGCTACCTCGGGACCGGCGTGGGTGTACAGGACGGCGTCGGACTCGCGCGGGATCGTCGCCCCGTTGGCGTTGCAGATCGCCAGCACGCGGGCGCGCTGGTCCTTGGCGTGGCGCAGCGCCATGAGGGTGTCCATCGTCTCGCCGGACTGGCTGATGACCACGACCAGCGTGGACCGGTCGAGCACCGGGTCGCGGTAACGGAACTCGCTGGCCAGCTCGACCTCGACCGGGATGCGGGTCCAGTGCTCGATGGCGTACTTGGCGATGAGCCCGGCGTGGTAGGCGGTCCCGCAGGCCACGACGAACACCTTGTCGATGTCCCGCAGCTCCTGGTCGGACAGCCGCACCTCGTCGAGCACCAGCTCGCCGGAGGTACCCAGCCGGCCCAGCAGGGTGTCGGCGACGGCCTTCGGCTGCTCGGCGATCTCCTTGAGCATGAACCAGTCGTAGCCGCCCTTCTCGGCGGCCGCGGCGTCCCAGTCGACGGTGCGGGCCACCGGCT
>JAOPWG010000233.1 GCA_025965775.1 Modestobacter sp.
TCTGCGGGTGGCCGACGTTCCAGTCCTAGACATCGAACAGCGGGTCACCGATCTTGGGCTCGTGGTCCGGGACCCGGGACTCCAGGGTCCGGCCCACCATGCCCGTGATGATGCGGTCCTCGTCGACGCCGTCGGCCTTCACGTCCAGGGTCTCGATGGACTTCCCGTCGCGGATGATGGTGATGGAATCCGCGATCTGCTCGATCTCGTTGAGCTTGTGGGAAATGATGATGGAAGTGATGCCGCGGCCCTTCAGGCCCAGGATCAGGTCCAGCAGGTGCTGGGAATCGGATTCGTTCAGCGCCGCGGTGGGCTCGTCGAGGATGAGCAGCTTGACGTTCTTGTTGAGCGCCTTGGCGATCTCGACCAGCTGCTGCTTGCCCACGCCGATGCCCTTGATCTTCGTGCTCGGGTCATCACTGAGCCCGACGCGGGCGAGGAGCTCGACCGCCCGGGTGTGCGCGGCGCGCCAGTCGATGGATCCGCGCCCGCCTCGCCCCTTGCGCGGCTCGTTGCCGAGGAAGATGTTCTCGGTGATGCTCAGCTCGGGGATGAGCGCGAGCTCCTGGTGGATGATCGCGATGCCCGCGGCCTCGCTCTGCTTGATGCCGCTGAACTGAACGGTCTCGCCGGTGTAGACGATGTCGCCCTCGTAGCTGCCGAAGGGGTAGACGCCCGAGAGGACCTTCATCAGCGTGGACTTGCCGGCGCCGTTCTCCCCGCAGATGGCGTGGACCTCCCCCCGGCGGACGGCCAGGGAGACCTCCGACAGCGCCTTCACGCCGGGGAAGGTCTTGGTGATGGAGCGCATCTCCAGGATGTTCTCGTCCATGGACTAGACGTCCCTCGTCCTTCAGGCGGTGGGGTCTGACTGGGTGGACGCCACCTGTGACACAGGTGGCGTGCGACGTCACCGGGATGCGGTGGCGGGTGTCGCGCCACCGGGGTGCGGGTGGCGGAAGCTGCATGCCCGTGGTGCGGGCGCTCCGACCGGGGTCGGAGGTGGTACCGGCCGGGCCCGACAGTCGTGCTGCCGAGCCCGGCCGGGCCTTGGGGGTGGGTCAGCCGGCCTGGCCCTTGGCGACCTCGTCGGCCGTCCAGTAGCCCGAGTCGATCAGAACCTTCTGGATGTCGTCCTTGTAGACGGTCTGGATCGGCAGCAGGTACGAGGGGACGACCTTCTGACCGTTGTCGTAGGTCTTCGTGTCGTTGGCCTCCGGCTTCTTGCCCTGGAGGAACGCCTCGGCGGCGGTCACGGCCTGGGCGGCCAGCGTCCGGGTGTCCTTGAAGATCGTGGAGCTCTGGACCCCGTCGTCGATCAGCTTGACCGAGGCGATCTCGGCGTCCTGACCGGTGATCGTCGGCATCGGGCTGCCCTGGCCGTAGCCGGCGTTCTGCAGGGCGGTGATGATGCCGCGGGAGATGCCGTCGTAGGGCGACAGCACGCCGGCGACCTTGGACCCGTCGTTGTACGACGAGGTCAGCAGGTCCTCCATGCGCTTCTGCGCGGTCTCCTGCGCCCAGCGCAGCGTCGCGGCCTGCTCGATGCTGGTCTGGCCGGACTTGACGACGATCGTGCCGTCCTGGATGTAGGGCTTCAGGGTGTCCACGGCGCCGTTGAAGAAGAAGGCGGCGTTGTTGTCGTCCAGCGAGCCGGCGAACAGCTCGACGTTGAACGGCCCGGTGGCGGTGCCCTTCGAACCGTCCTTGTTCAGGACGCCGAGGCCGACCAGCAGCGCGGTGCCCTGCGCGACGCCGACCTTGTAGTTGTCGAAGCTGACGTAGAAATCGACGTTCGGGGTGTCGCGGATCAGGCGGTCGTAGCTGATGACCGGGATCTTCGCGTCGGCGGCGGCCTGGAGCTGGCTGCTCAGCGCGGTGCCGTCGATGGCGGCGACGATCAGCAGGTCGGCGCCCTCGGTGATCATCTGGTCGACCTGCTGGCCCTGGGTCGGGATGTCGTCGCCGGCGTACTGCAGGTCGACCTTGTAGCCCTTGCTCTCGAGCTGGTCCTTGACGGCCTTGCCGTCGGCGATCCACCGCTCGGAGGTCTGCGTCGGCATGGACACACCGATGGTGAGGTCCGCCGGGGCCGCGCTCGCAGCCGCGGACGAGCCGCTGCCGGCGCCGCTGCCCCCACAGGCCACCAGGCCCATCGCCAGCGCGCCCGCCAGGGCGGTCAACCTGAGCTTCCTGCTCACTGAATCTCCTCCTCGAGACAACTGCCGCCGAGATAGCCGGCGCTCAGGCCCGCCTCAGCGCGAGCGGCCCAGTGTGAGCGCTAACAGGTGGGCCCCGTCAAGCCCTGACCAGGAAAGCAGTGTCACGGTCCCGTAACGAGACGTTCACACAAGCGCCCTCCACGAGGGGATCGCCCGCGAGCGTCCGGGGCGCCCGCCGTTCCGATCCACCCATACGGGTGAGGGGCCGGCGAGCACGGAGCGGGACGTCGCATCCAGCCGGCGGGGCGATTCGGGGCGGACTTGCCGGCGGCGGTCCAGAAGCGGTGACCTCCGGACTGGATCGTGAGCCGGGCCACTGGCACCATGCGCCCATGCGCGGGTTGATGCAGGACGCCCCCCTCACCATCGACACGATCTTCCGGCACGCCGAGCAACACCACGGCGACGTCCCGATCGTGACCAACAACCCCGGCGGCAAGGTGCGCTCCAGCTACGGCGAGTGGGCCGACCGCACCCGCCGGCTGGGCGGGGTGCTGGACTCCCTGGGCATCAGCGCCGACGGCCGGGTGGGGACCTTCGCCTGGAACAGCGCCCGCCACCTGGAGCTCTACTTCGCCGCCCCGTGTACCGGCCGGGTACTGCACACCCTGAACGTGCGGCTCTTCCCCGAACAGCTGACCTACATCGCCAACCACGCGGAGGACGAGGTCGTCTTCGTCGACCGCACCGTCCTGCACCTGCTGTGGCCGCTGATCGACACCATGAAGACCGTGCAGCACGTCGTGGTGATGGACGACGGCGGTGACAACGAGATCCCCGACGACCCGCGCGTGCTCGACTACGAGACGCTGCTGGCGCAGGCGCAGGCGGTCGACTTCCACACGACGGACGAGAACGCCGCCGCGTCCATGTGCTACACCAGCGGCACCACGGGCAACCCCAAGGGCGTCGTCTACTCCCACCGCTCGACCGTCCTGCACACGATGGCGGTCATCTCTCCCAACGGCTTCGGCATCGGCGTCGAGGACGTCGCGATGCCCGTCGTCCCGATGTTCCACGCCAACGCCTGGGGCATCGCCCAGGCCGCGCCCGCGGCCGGCGCCGCGATGGTGTTCCCCGGCGCGATGATGCAGCCGAAGGCCCTGGCCGACCTGATCATCGACGAGCACGTCACGTTCACCGCCGGGGTGCCCACCATCTGGCAGGGCGTCCTGCCGCACCTGGCCGGTCGCGAGCACGTGCTCCGCAAGATCGGCTGCGGCGGCTCCGCGGTGCCCAAGGCCCTGTCCGAGGCCTACAAGGAGCAGGTCGGCCTGCCCATCTACCAGGCCTGGGGCATGACCGAGACGCACCCGGTCGCCTCCGGCGGCACGCTGGCCGCCCGGTACGCCGACGCCGACGAGGAGACCAAGGCCGGTCAGCGGGCCCGGGCCGGGCTGCCGCTGTTCGGCCTGGAGGCGCGCATCGTCGACGCCGACACCCTCGAGCCGCAGGCCTGGGACGACACGGCCACCGGTGAACTGCAGGTCCGTGGCCCGTGGTGCGCGGCGGAGTACTACAACCCCGACCCCGGGACGGTGCTGTCGACCCCCGACGGCTGGATGAAGACCGGCGACGTGGCCGCCATGGACGGGTTCGGCAACATCCGGATCGCCGACCGCACCAAGGACCTCATCAAGTCCGGCGGTGAGTGGATCTCCTCGGTCGACCTGGAGAACGCGATCATGAGCCACCCCAAGGTGGCCGAGGCCGCCGTGGTCGGCATCCCGCACCCCAAGTGGGACGAGCGCCCGCTGGCCTGCGTCGTCCTCAAGTCGGGGGAGACCGCGACCGAGCAGGAGATCCTGGACCACCTCGCGCCCCTGGTGGCGAAGTGGTGGATGCCCGACGCCGTGGAGTTCATCGACGAGGTGCCCAAGACCAGCGTCGGCAAGTTCTCCAAGAAGGACCTGCGGACCCGGTTCGCCGAGTACCCGATCCAGGGCTGAGGGAAGGTCGGTGGGCAGAAAAGGCCATTTCTGCCCACCGCGGTCAGCGGACGAACGGGGGCTGGCCCGTCTCGCTCACCATGGGCCGGCCCGCGGCCTCCCACTCCCCCATGCCGCCGCCGACGTTGACCGCGTCGAAACCGTTCTGGTTCAGCCAGGCGGTCACCCGTGCCGACCGGCCGCCGCTGCGGCAGGTCACGTAGAGCGGGTCGGCGTCGGGGAGGTCGTCCAGGCGGGCGGGGACATCGCCCATCGCTATGTGGGTGGCGCCGTCGATGTGGCCGGCGACCCACTCGTCGTCCTCACGGACGTCGAGCACGACGGCGTCCGCGGGCACCTCGGTGGCGGGCACGGTGGGGACCTGCTGCGGCATCGTCACGCGATCCATCGTGGCACGCGGCACGAGGACACGGCCCGCTGCCAGGATGTCCGGTGATGTCCCCTCCACCGCCGCCCCCGGTCCGCGACCCCGCCTGGTCGCTGTCCCGCTCGGCGATCGGGCTGTGGCTGGCCCAGGGCGTGCTCGGCACGGTCGTCTGGGCCCTGGTCGTCACGGCGTTCGTCGTGTTCGTGCCGGGGGACGCCGGTTGGGTGGTGCCGCTGGTCCGGGGGCTGGGCCCGGTCGTGGTGGTGGGCTACGCGGTCGTCGCGATCGGCGTCCGCCCCCGGCTGCGCTACCGGGTGCACCGCTGGGAGGTCACCGACGAGGCGGTCTACACCCTCACCGGGTGGCTGACCCGCACCTGGACCCTGGTGCCGATCTCCCGGATCCAGACCGTCGACGTCACCCGCGGCGTGGTGCAGCAGCTGTTCGGCCTGTCCACGGTCGTGGTGCTGACCGCGTCCTCGCAGGGGACGGTCCGGATGCCACACCTGGGATCCGACGTCGCCCGCCGGGTCGCCGCGGACCTGGCCCGGCGGGCCGAGCTGGTCCGGGACGAGGCGACGTGAGCGAGGCCGGGCCGGGCCGGGCCGCGCGGCGCACCTCAGCGCGGATCCTGGCCGTCCACACCGTCACCTTCCAGCAGGCCCGCCGGCTGGTCCCCGTGCTGCTGGCGATCATCGCCGGCATCGGCCTGGACCATGGCCGCCGGACCGTGATCGCCCTGGTCGTGGCTGTGACGCTGGTGTCGCTGGGCAGCGCGGCGCTGTCCTGGTGGCGCTTCGGTTACGCGGTCGGCGACGGCGCCGTCGTCGTCACCCGCGGGCTGCTGTCCCGTTCGGTGCGCACCGTGCCCCTGGACCGGGTGCGCGGCGTCGAGGTCGAGGCGCCCGTGCTGCACCGCCTCTTCGGGCTGGTGCGGGTGCGGATCGACGCCGCCGCCGGCGCGGTGGGCAACAAGGAGGAGGAGCTCGTCGTCGACGGCCTCCTCGGTGCCGACGGCGACCGGCTGCGGGCGGCGCTGCTGAGCCGCCGCGCCCGGACGGCGGCGGGCGCACCGCTCCCGGACGGCGCGGTCGCCGACGGCGGGCCGGCCGGGGGGCCCGAGGAGATCACCCGCTTCGACAACCGGTGGCTGCTCTACGCCCCCCTGGTCGGCACCTACCTGGCGGTGCCGCTGGCCGCCGTGGGCGCGCTCTTCCGGGTCGCTGACGAGCTGCCCGACCGGTTCAGGCCGCACATCGGCCGTCCCGACACGCTGACCACCCCCGTGATCGTCGGCACGCTGGGAGCCGCGCTGCTGGTCCTGGTCATCGGCTCGGTGATCGGCGCCGCGCTGGTCAACTGGCGCTTCCGGCTGGTCCGCCGGGGCGGGTCGCTGATCGCCGTGCGGGGCCTGGTCACCCGGCGGCACACGGAGCTCGAGATCGACCGGATCCGTGGCTGCACCGTCACCGAGGGCCCGGGCATGCGTCTGGTCGGCGCGGCCCGGGCCAGCGCACTGGTGACCGGCCTCGGGGACGCCGCCCGCCGCGGCCAACTGCTGCCGCTGGGACCGCGGTCGGAGGCGTGGGCGCTGAGCAACCGGCTGGTCGAGGACCCCGGACCGCTGCGCGTCCACCCGCCGGCGGCGCGCCGACGCCGGGTCGTGCGGGCCACCGCACCGGGGACAGCGGTGCTGGTCGCCGCTGCGGTGCTCACCGCCACCGAGGGCTGGTGGGGCCTGCTGCCGGTCGGCGCGGCGCTCGTCGTCCTCGGGGTGCCGCTGGGTCTGGGGCGGTACGCCGCGCTGGGACACGCGGCCGGTCCGCGCTCGCTGGCGGTGCGGGCCGGCTGGCTGGTGCGCGAGCACACCGTGCTGCAGCGCCGGGCGGTCGTCGGCTGGCAGGTGCGGCAGAGCGTCTTCCAGCGCCGGGCCGGGCTGGCCACCGCGCTGGCCTGTGTGGGCGCGGGCAGCGGCTG
>JAOPWG010000260.1 GCA_025965775.1 Modestobacter sp.
GAGCTGTTCAGCGAGGAGCGGTCGGCCGAGGTGGTCGCCGCCAGCTTCGCCGGCACCCCGGATCCGCGGCTGCGGCAGGTGCTGACCTCGCTGGTGCGCCACCTGCACGCCTTCGTCAGGGACGTCGAGCTGACCGAGGAGGAGTGGGGCGTCGCGGTCGACTTCCTCACCCGCACCGGGCAGATGAGCGACGAGGTGCGGCAGGAGTTCATCCTGCTGTCGGATGTCCTGGGCGTGTCGATGCTGGTGGAGACGATCAACCACCGGACCGGCGGGCAGTCGACCGAGTCCACCGTGCTGGGGCCCTTCCACATGGTGGAGTCCCCGCCGCGGCGGCTGGGGGAGAACATCGCGCTGGACGGCAAGGGCACCCCGTGCCTGGTCAGCGGGCAGGTAACGGGTCCGGGCGGCGAGCCGCTGGCCGGGGCGTCGGTGGACGTCTGGCAGGCCAACGAGGACGGCTTCTACGACGTGCAGCAGCCCGGCGTCCAGCCCGAGCGCAACCTGCGCGGGTTGTTCAGCACCGACGGCGGGGGCCGGTTCTGGTTCCGCTCGATCGTGCCCAAGTACTATCCGATCCCCGACGACGGGCCGGTCGGGCAGCTGCTGGCGGCGACCGGGCGGCACCCCAACCGGCCGGCGCACCTGCACTTCATCGTCACCGCGCCGGGCTACCGGCCGGTCACCACGCACGTGTTCGTCGCCGACAGCCCCTACCTGGACTCCGATGCGGTGTTCGGGGTGAAGGAGAGCCTGATCCGGGCGGTGCCCGAGGTCGACGACCCGGTGCGGGCCGCGGAGGTCGGGTTGCCCAACCCGTTCCGGACGCTGACGTTCGACCTGACGCTGCTGCGCGCCGGCGACGCCCCGCCGGCGGCCCAGCCGGCCGACGTGCAGCCGACCGTGGTGCGCGGAGCCTCTGGGGGGGCAGCGTCGTGATCCGGCCGTTCACCTACCAGGCGCTGCCCATGCGGGTGATCTTCGGCGCCGGTGCCCTGGCCGAGCTGCCCGACGAGGTCGACCGGCTCGGCCTCGAACGGGTGCTGGTCCTGTGCTCCCCGGAGCAGGAGGCCACCGGCCAGCAGGTCGCCGCCGCCCTGGGCAAGAAGGCCGCCGGGGTGCTGGCCGAGGCCCGGATGCACGTGCCGGTCGAGGTGGCCCACCGGGCCCGGCAGCTGGCCGCCGAGCTGGGCGCCGACGGCTGCGTGGCCGTCGGTGGCGGCTCCGCGGTCGGGTTGGGCAAGGCGATCGCCCTGGAGCGCGCCCTGCCGGTGATCGCCGTGCCGACCACCTACGCCGGGTCGGAGATGACCCCGGTGTGGGGGCTGACCGAGGGCGGGCAGAAGCGCACCGGCCGGGACGTCCGGGTGCTGCCGAGGAGCGTGCTCTACGACCCGGAGATGACGCTGACCCTGCCCGCCCAGCTGTCGGCGACCAGCGGGATGAACGCGATCGCGCACGCCGTCGAGGGCCTCTACGCCCCCGACGCGACACCGATCGTCTCCCTGATGGCCGAGGAGGGCACCCGGGCGCTGGCCGCCGCGCTGCCCCGGGTGGTCGCCGACGGAGCCGACCTGGAGGCCCGCGGCGAGGCGCAGTACGGCGCCTGGCTGTGCGGCGCGGTGCTGGCCGCCACCACCATGTCGCTGCACCACAAGCTGTGCCACACATTGGGCGGCACGCTGGACCTGCCGCACGCCGCGACGCACACCGTCGTCCTGCCGCACGCGCTGGCCTACAACCAGCCGGCCGCCCCCGGCGCGGTCACCGCGCTGGCCCGCGCGCTCGGCGGGGTCCCCGACCCGGCCCGGGCGCTGTGGGAGTTGGCCGGCCGGCTCGGCGCCCCCCGGTCGCTGGCCGAGCTCGGCATGGCCGAGGACGACATCCCGCGGATCACCGACCTCGCCGTCGCCAACCCCTACGCCAACCCCCGCCCGGTCACCCACGACGGCATCGAAACCCTGCTCCGCGCCGCCTGGGCAGGGGAGGCGCCGGCCGCCCTGCGGCGACAGGAGGAGCGATAGGAGGACGCCGCCACCCCCGCGCACCTCGCCAGGAGTGACTTCCCGTCGCCGACGCCGACCGCATGCGGCGCAACAAGACAGCGTGCAGGCCTTGCACGACCTGATGTTCACCAGACAGGGGACCCCGGACATGAGTGAATCAAAGACATCAGCCGCACCGGTCATGGACGACGCGCAGAGGCCTGTCGGGGGAGGAGGAATAGCCCCCGTCCACATCCCGATAGCGGGCCCGACCGTCGGTCCCGGAGCACAGATCATCGGGGATCCCCTGGCGCTCGGGCTCGCCAGCTTCGGTGTCTCGGTCGGTGTCGTGGGCGCGGTCAACGCGGGTCTGGTGGATGCCCGGACAGGTCCTGTCACCTACGCGGTGATGATCGCCAGTGGGTTCGTCACCCAGTTGATCGCCGGCCTGTTGGGGTTTCGGCGCGGTGAGACATTTGTCGGCGTCGTCTTCACCGTGTTCGCGGGGTTCTGGCTCGGCGTCACTCTGCTCCTGGCCTTCTGGGCACCGACCATCGCGAAGGCCGGCGGCTCGGTAGGCGACGGCCTCGGTCTGTTCCTCCTTGCGTGGGCGCTCATCAGCACCTTCATCTGGATCGCGTCGATGGCGACGACGAAGACGAACATCGTCGTCTTCGGAGTCGGCACAGCATCGCTTTACGTGCTCGCAGTCGCAGGTTTCGCCGGCAGTGGCGGTCTCACCAAGATCGGAGGATGGCTGCAGATCATCACCGGTGTCGGGCTCTTCTACCTGTCGGCGGCAGCCATCGTGAACGAGATGTACAGCCGGCGCATCATTCCGGTGTTCTGACATGGCAGAGGAGCGATGCCGAGTGGACGGGCATCGGTGGGTGCGAACACGCTGAGCGGCACCGGTCGAACGTCCGTGGAACGACCCTTCATATCGCGGTCGTGCAGCACCTGTGTCGTCGTAGCGTCGCCGGGCCGCGATGACGGCCGAGCCGTTCCTCTCGGCCCAGGCCCGGACGGCCCGCGCCGGCTCGCACAGGGGCGCCCCCAGTTTCGGTGAGGCCGTACTCCTCGTGCGGCGGTCCGGCGGCGTACTCCAGTCAGCGCGGTGGCGTCCTGCTCGGCGGACGCGGTGGCCGCGGCCGTGGCGTCGGGCGCGTCCGGACGGCGGACGGACAGGGACGACGAGTCCGCGGCCCGGCGGCGGGCGGCAGCATGGCACGGGGGAGCGGCGTTCGGCATGCGCCGACCGGTCCTCGCCGCGGCAGCATCGGCAGTCGTGGCATCACGCGGCGCAGGGCCGCCGGGTCGGACTCGGCGGACCGGGCCGTGTCCACCTTGCCGCCCGAGGCGTTGGAGAGGCCGTAGGGGTGATGAGGTACAGGGATGGGAGGGGGTGGTCTTGATGGAAGACCGCCTGTACGGGGGAACGGTCGCGACCGCGCCGGAACCGGAGAGCGTGCTGCTACCCGGGCACGACGTGCCGCTCGGGCGCTACACCACAGTCCGCCGCCTACTGCCGCAGCGGCAGCGCCGAATGGTCGGGGCGTGGTGCTTCGTCGACCACTTCGGCCCCGAGGACGTCAGTGGCCGACCCGGCATGCAGGTGCCGCCGCACCCGCACACCGGTCTGCAGACCGTGACGTGGTTGGTGGACGGCGAGATCGTGCACCGGGACAGCCTCGGCAGCGACCAGCCGATCCGGCCCGGGCAGCTCAACCTCATGAGCTCGGGACATGGGATCTCGCACTCGGAGATGTCCCCGCCGGAGCACCCGGCGGGCATGCACGGGCTGCAGTTGTGGGTGGCGCTGCCGGAGGAGGAGCGTCACGGCGAACCCCGCTTCGAGCACCACGCCGAGCTCCCCGTCCTGCGCGACGGCGACGCGACCCTCACCGTCCTGGCCGGACGATTCGGCTCCGCGGAGTCGCCGGCCGGCGTCCACACACCGCTGGTCGCGGTCGAGATGGTGATCCCGGGGTCGGGCCCGCACCGGCTGGCCCTGGTGCCGACGTTCGAGTACGGCGTCCTGACGATGTCCGGAGCCGTGGACGTCGGCGACGCCACTGTGACGCCGGGATCACTGCTGTACCTGGCGCCGGGCCGGTCGGAACTGACGGTCGAGGCTCCGGGTGAGGCCCGGGTGGTCCTGCTCGGCGGCGAGCCATTCGAGGAGGACCTGGTGATGTGGTGGAACTTCGTCGGCCGCTCCCATGAGGAGATCGTGCAGGCCCGGGAGGACTGGATGGCCGGACGGCGGTTCGGCCGGGTCGCCAGTTGCAGCGCCGACCCCCTGCCCGCGCCGACGCTGCCGACGGTGCGGCTCAAGGCCCGGGACCGTCACGGCCGAACGACTGGCTGAGCCCGGGGGCCACGGTCGGACGGGTGCTGCCGGGAGTCCGCTGGGGTGGACCGTCGTGCGCGGCAGCCTGCCGTTCAGTCGCGGCCTTGTGTGAGCGCCGCCTCGCCGGTGTCGTTCCGGTTGCCCCGAGACCGTTGGTCGGCTGCCAGTAGGAGAGTCCTCCCGGGAATGAATGACGTGTCATGTAGCTTGAAGGG
>JAOPWG010000268.1 GCA_025965775.1 Modestobacter sp.
CGGCGCGAGCGCAGCATGCTGACCCTGGCGATCACCGCCGCGCTGCGGCACTGGGACGAGTTCGCGCTGCACGTGAAGGCCGCCGTCCACAACGGGCTGACCGACGAGGAGATCGCCGAGGTGTGCCTGCACACCGCGGTGTACGCCGGCGTGCCCGCGGCGAACCACGCGCTGGCCGTGGCCAGGCCCATCCTCGAGGAGCTCCGCGGGGCGGCCGGCCCCGCGCACTGACCACCGTGACCGATGGACGGCGGCTCGTCGTCCCTGCCGGTTCAGCGACCGTTCAGGGAGGTAGACCGTGATGCGGCATGCTCACGAGAGCAGTCACCATCCGTCGAGGAGCACCGCCCCTGCTGTCGCAGTGCTCGACCGCAGGAGGCGAATCACCTCGTGAGCGCAGCAGTGCCCGCTGACCCCCGGGGCCCGCAGCTGCGGGTGGCCAGCGTCCCGTTCGGCGGCCCCTACGTGGACGCCGTCCTGCCGGCGGACACCCTCCTGGTCGGGCCGGCCACCACGCCGAGCCCGTGGCTGGACCCCGACCACCTGGTCGCCCATGCCCTCGAGCTCGACGTGCTCCACGTGCACGCCGGGTACGAGGACATGCCGGTGCGGCAGATCGAGGCGTGGACGGCGGCCGTCCGGCGCAGCGGGGTGCCCCTCGTGGTCACCGTGCACCGGCTGCGGGCCGGGCGGGACGGCTCGCCCGCGCTGCACCGCGCCCGGCTGCGGGCCCTGCTGGCCACCGCCGAGGTGGTCCTGACCCTCACCCCGGGGGCGGCGGACGAGCTCGCGGACCGGTTCGGCCGCACCGCGATCGTCGTGGCCCACCCCACGCTGGCCGCTCCCACGCCGGGGATCGGGCGGGAGACCAGGCTGGTCGGCCTGCACCTCGGGAGCCTGGGGGCGCCCGCCCCCGCCGAGCTGGTCCGTGGCGCGATGTCGGGCGCGCTGTCCGGCGGCGGTCGGCTGCGCGTCGACGTGCACCCCGGCGTCGACCTCGGCACCGGGTTCCCCGAACTGGCCGCCCTCGCCGAGGCCGGGCAGCTCGAGCTGCAGCGCAGCGCCCCGGCCGACCCCGCCGCGTGGGTGCGGCACCTGCAGGAGCTGCACGTGTCGGTGCTGCCCGACCACGCCGACAGCCACTCCAGCTGGATCGAGCTGTGCCGCGACGCCGGCACCCGGGTCGTCGTGCCCGGCGGGGGCTACCACGCCGAGCAGTGGTCCGACGTGGTGGTCTACGGCAGTGACCCCGCCACCGGTCCGGACGCGACCTCGCTGAGCTCCGCGGTGGTCGCGGCGCTCACGCGGCCGGCGCCGGTCCGGGTGGACGCCGCCTGGCGGGCCGAGCAGCGCGAGGCCGTCCGGCGGGTGCACGCCCAGGTCTACGGGCAGGTGGCGGCCGACCGCGTCACCGCCTGATCGCCCCGGCCCCGGCCGCTGCGGTGCCCGGGCTCGGGCGTCGGCGGTGCGCGGGTCAGCCGGCCAGGTCGCTGCCGGCCTCGGCGTGCAGGTCGGTCTCGGCGGGGTCGTCGTCCTCCGGACTGTGCTCGGCCACCGTGGCGTGCGGCAGCCGGATCGTGAAGACCGTGCGGCCGGGCTCGCTGGAGACCGCCACCGTGCCGCCGTGCGCGGTGACCACGGCGTGCACGATCGCCAGCCCCAGCCCGGTGCTGCCGGCGTGCCGGGACCGTGAGGAGTCCCCGCGCGCGAACCGCTCGAAGACGTGCCCGAGCAGCGCCGGCGGGATGCCGGGGCCGTCGTCGAGGACCTGCAGCACCGCCGTGCCGTCCTCCACGCGCAGCCGGGTGGTCACCGCCGTCCCCTCGGGCGTGTGCGCCCTGCCGTTGCCGAGCAGGTTGGCCAGCACCTGGTGCAGCCGGGCCGGATCCCCGGGCACGAGCACGGTGGCGTCGGGCAGGTCGAGCCGCCAGCGGTGCCCGGGCCCGGCGGCGTGGGCGTCGCTGACCGCGTCGACGACGAGGCCGGTGAGGTCGACCTCCTCGGTGGCGAGCTCCCGGCCGGCGTCCAGCCGGGCCAGCAGGAGGAGCTCCTCGACCAGCTCGGACATGCGCAGCGCCTCGGACTCCACCCGGCGCAGCGCGTGGCCGACGTTGCCGGGCACCTCGTCCCCGCCCTGGCGCCGGACGAGCTCGGCGTACCCGCGGATCGAGGCCAGCGGCGTCCGCAGCTCGTGGCTGGCGTCCGCGACGAACTGGCGCACCTGGGTCTCCGACGCCTGCCGGGCGGCCAGCGAGCCTTCGACGTGGTCGAGCAGCCGGTTCAGCGCGGCGCCCACCTGGCCGACCTCGGTGCGCGGGTCGGTGTCCTCCGGGGCCACCCGCTCGGCGAGCTGGACCTCCCCGCTGGACAGCGGCAGCTCCGACACCCGGGTAGCCGTGGTCGCCACCCGGTCCAGCGGCCGGAGGGTGCGCCGGATGGCGAGGACGGCGGCCAGCGCGGCGGCCAGCAGGCCCAGCAGCCCCACGACCAGCTCGGCGCCCACCAGGTTGCGGACCGCGTCGGAGGTGCTGCTCAGGGGGAGGCCGTTGACCAGCACGTCGCCATCCGGGGCGCGGGTGGCGACCACGCGGTAGTCCCCGAGTTTCCCGCCGAGGTCGACGCTGGTCGGGCCGCGGCGCGCCGACACGTGGACGACGGCCGCCTGCTGTGCGTCGGTGAGCCGCATGACCTCACCGTGCGAGCCGAGGACCCCGGCCTGGGTGCACACCCCGTCGACGATGCGGGCGCCGAGGGTTCCCTCACCCTGGCCGCGGGCACCGAGGAAACCCGGCGCGTCGTCGCCGTCGGGCGAGCCGGCTCCGGTGCTGGGCGTGGGGGACGCTCCGTAGCCCGGTCCGGCGGAGTAGTTCTCCGAGCGGTAGGTGACCGCGTCCAGCCGGGTGTCCACCTGGCTGACCAGCTGGTGCCGGAGGGCGGTCACCGACACCACCCCCACCAGGGCGAGGACCACCATGAGCGGCACGACACAGGCCACCAGGAGCTTGGTGCGCAGCGAGGACCGGCGGGCGCGGTCCCGTGGGGGCCGGCTCACGGGGCGGGGCGGGGTGCGGTCATGCGGCGGGCTTGATCACGTACCCGGCGCCACGGAGCGTGTGGATCATCGGGGTGCGTCCGGCGTCGATCTTGCGGCGCAGGTAGGAGATGTAGAGCTCGACGATGTTGCCCTGGCCGCCGAAGTCGTACTGCCACACCCGGTCCAGGATCTGAGCCTTGGACAGCACCCGCTTGGGGTTGCGCATCAGGTAGCGCAGCAGCTCGAACTCGGTGGCGGTGAGCCGGATGTCGTCCCCGGCGCGGGTGACCTCGTGGCTCTCCTCGTCCAGCGTGAGGTCGCCGACCACCAGGAGACCGTCGTCGGCGACGACGCGGCTCGTGCGCCGCAGCAGGCCGCGCAGCCGGGCGGCGACCTCCTCGAGGCTGAAGGGCTTGGTCACGTAGTCGTCGCCACCCGCGGTGAGCCCGGCGATGCGGTCCTCGAGGGCGTCCTTGGCGGTGAGGAAGACGACCGGCACCAGCGGGGCGTCCGCCCGCAGCCGGCGCAGCACCTGCAGCCCGTCCATGTCGGGCAGCATGACATCCAGGACGACGGCGTCCGGGCGGAACTCGCGGGCTACGCGGACGGCGTCGGCCCCGTCCTGCGCGGTGCGGACGTCCCAGCCCTCGTAGCGCAGCGCCATCGACAGCAGCTCGCAGATCGAGGGCTCGTCGTCGACGACGAGCACCCGCAGGGAGCTGCCGTCGGGCCGGGTCAGCTGGGCCCGGGAGCTGGTGGCGGAGGAGGCGGTCGTCGTCATGACGCAGACTGTGGGCGTTGATCCTGCGTGTTCCCTGTGTGCTGACGAGGAAGTCGCTGGAGCGCGCGCAGGACCGGACCTGCGGGTGTCCCGGTCAGGTGCAGCGCCCGCGCCGGGCACGCCGCGACGGCCCGGCGTGCCTCTCGGCGCAGTCCTGCGGGCAGGTCACCGGCGGCCAGCAGGGGGTAGCCCCACTCGTCCAGGGCGATCCGCTCGGGCAGCAGCTCGGCGCACACCCCGTGCCCCTGGCAGCCGATCGGGTCCACCCGGAGCCGCTCGCTCATGCCGCCGCCCCCACGGTGGGCACCGGCAGGAAGGCCGGCGTCGGCGGGGCGCCGGTGCACCAGCCGGCCGCATGGGCGGCCAGTTCACCGCCGAACACCCGCAGGGCGCTGGCCACCAGCCGGACGGTGCCGTCGGGGTGGGCGCACGCGCCGCGGCCCACGACCAGCCCGGACCACCGGGCGACGTCCTGGAGCAGGCGCGCCCGCGCCGCCGGCGCGCCTCCCGGGCGGGCCAGCAGCCCCAGTGCTGCGGCGATCCGGGGCAGGCCGTTGAGACAGGGGCCGCACTGACCGGCCGAGGAGGCGGCCAGGTACCCGACGACGCGCGCGGTCTCCCGCACCCCGCAGCGGTCCGCGGACAGCGCAGCCAGCACGCCGGCACCGAGGGAGGCACCGACCGACGCCAGTCCGTCCCGGTCGAGCCGGACGTCGGCGGCGACGGCGGCCGGCAACCAGCTGCCGTGGTACCCGCCGACCAGCACCGCCTGGACTCCGGCCGGGACCGGCAGGACGTCGCCGAGACGGGCGCCCAGTGGCACCTCGACGACGTCGACGGTGGCGGTGTGCCGGGTGACCAGGGTCCGCCCGGCCGCGGACCGGTCGCCCCGGGCCAGCAACGCCAGCCGGGCGAGGGTCTCCACGTTGTGCACCAGGGTGGGGCGGCCCTGCACGCCGCGCTGCCAGACGGGCGGGACCTTGCCCCGCGGCAGCGGGAGGCCGCCGTCCACCGCGCCGACCAGGGCTGTCTCCTCACCGGCGAGGAAGTGCCCGGCGACCGGCACCACCCGGATCGGCGACCGGTCGGGTCGACCGGCCAGCTGGCGGCCGACCTCGGCTGCCTGCCCGGGGCCGACGGCGAGCACCACGGAGTCCGCGCCCACGGCGGCGGCAGCCAGGTGCAGGCCCTCGGCGACCAGGTGCGGTGCCCGGGACAGCAGGACGGCGTCCTTGAACGCGGCCGGCTCGCCCTCGCTGCCGTTGGCCACGACCACCGGAGTGGTCCTGGTGGCGCGGGCGGCGTCGGCGACCGCGCGGAGCTTGCGGGCGGTGGGGAAGCCGGCGCCCCCGCGGCCGACCAGGCCGGCCCGCTCGGCGAGGGCCACCAGGTCGACCTGGCCGGACAGCGGCCCGTGCGTGGCCAGGTGGGTGGCCAGCGAGGGGTCGGCGGCGGCGAGGAGCCCGTGGGTCGCCGGGGGAGCGCTCATGAGTTCTCCTCGCCGGCGCTCGTCGGCCGCATCCGCGCCGCTGCTGTGCTCATGTGTGAGTTCGCACGCTCACTCACGACGGTCACCTGTTCCGGAGGACCGCAGCCGGTCGGCCGGCGGAGAGGGCGGTGGTGGTGGCGGCCAGGGCTGCCGGGGCGCGGTCGAGGGCGGGCCGGGTTCGCAGCCGGCCGGCCACGGCCGCGGTCACGGCGACCGCGACGGCGACCGCGCAGGCCCCGGCGAGGGCCAACGGCCAGCCGGACCCGAGGTCGGTGCCGGTGCCGATCCCGTGGGCCAATGCCAGCGGCCACAACCCGTAGGACGTCCAGTGCACCGCGCGCCACAGCCGGGCCGGGATCCGGGCCCGCAGCAGGCTGGTGACCACGACGACCAGGAGCAGGTCGATCGCCACCGTGCCCAGCCCGACCCAGAACGGGCGGTAGCCGGAGACGAAGGGCAGCAGCGTGTCCCACAGCCCGATCGACACGTAGCCGTCGGCGACGGCGGTCGCCACGTGCGCCAGGAGGAGCACCGCGGAGAGCAGCGCGACGTTGCGGTGCAGACCGACGACCCCGAAGCGGGGGAGCCCCGGCAGCCGGCGCTGCCGCTGGACCAGCACGCCGAGCACGATGGTCAGCGTCATCAGCACCAGGGAGACCAGTCCGGTGGCCCGGTTGAGGTACCAGAGCACCGAGCCGCCGCTCATGCCGCCACCTCCGCGGGCCAGCCGCCGGCGGTCAGCACGTCGCCGGACCGGCCGACCAGCCGGACCGGGATGCCGGTGCCGCGCAGCCAGCGCCAGGCATCGTGACCGCGGACGACGGTCGCCGTGCTGACGGTGTTGGCGTCCAGGCAGCTGGCCGCCGCGGCGGAGACGGTGCGCCAGGCGGGCACCGGTGGGAGGCCGGTCTGCGGGTCGATCAGGTGGGTGAGGTCGAGGCCGCCGCGCTGCCACCGCCGGGCGCGCGTGCTGGACGTCGCCAGGCCCCCGGCGCCCAGGGTGACCACGGCCGACGAGCCGGTGGGGACGTCGTCCGGGTGGCCGGTGACGTCCTGCACGCGGATCCTCCAGCCCCCGGCCGGGGCCGGCCCGGCGACGGCGACGTCCCCGCCGAGGGACACGAGGACCCCGCAGCCGGTGTGGGCGGCGATGCGCGCGGCGGCCCGGTCGGCGGTCCAGGCCTTCGCGGTCGCGCCGAGGTCGAGGTGGACGCCGGCGGGCAGGCGCACCCGCTGACCGGCCCGGTCCAGCTGCACGGTCTGCCAGCCGGGGACGCGGACGCCGACGACCGGCGCCCCGCTGGGCAGGACCTCGGCGAGGTCCCGGTCGTAGCCGAGGGCCACCATGGCACCGCCCACGGTCGGGTCGACGGCCCCGCCGGTGAGCCGGGCGGCGCGCAGCGCGACGGCGAGCGCCTCGGTGAGCAGCGGGCTGACGGCCACCCATCCCCCGGCCGAGGCGTCCAGGCCGGTGAGCTCGGAGTCGGGCCGGAACCGGCTGCAGGCCCGGTCCACCGCGGCGAGCTCGGCGGTGAGCAGCCCCTGGGCCTCGGCCAGGGCGGCCGGGTCGGTGACCGCGAGCCGCACCTGGCAGGTCCAGGCCTCCCAGTCGGCGGTCGCGACCGGCACGGCAGCGCCGGTGCCACGGGCGCGCATCACGAACCGCCGCTACTGGCGTGCGAGCCGCCGGAGGAGCCGCCCGGGCCGAAGCCGGACGGCCCCTGCAGGCTGCCCCCCGAGTTGTCGCTGGTGCTGGTGCTGGTGCTGCTGCTGGCGCCCGCGGCGTCGGCCCCCGCGACAGCGACGGCCGCGGCTGCCGTGCCCACGACGGCGGCCCCGGACAGCACGGCGGTGATCACCCGCACGCGGTGCAGTCCACGGCGACGGAGCTGGGCTGGGTCCTCGGGATGGGGCACGCGTCCTCCTCGGGTCGGCGAGGACGACTCTCGGGGCTCGACCAGGGGAGACCAGCAGGAGGAGCTGAGCGCTGCCTGTGGGCACGGTTCCGGTGGGACCGGTGACTTTGCCGTCCGTCGGCATGACGCTTCGGCGGCGCTGGGGTGGCCCTCCCTAGCGTCGGCCGGGTCCTCGCGGAGCGCAGGACGGTGGCCACCGCGCCCCCGGGGATGACGCCAGGGTGTCCTCCGCTGCGCCCGCACCCGGTCGTCGGAAGGCACGTCCATGCTGCCCAGGAGCCCCTCGCGGGCCGCCACGCGGGAACCGTCGGCCGCCAAGGTCCCGGAGATCACCGCCGTGTTCTGGCTCATCAAGGTGCTCACCACCGGGATGGGCGAGGCGACCTCGGACTACCTGGGCCGGCTGAGCCTGGCGCTGGCCGGGGCCGTCGGCGTCCTCGGCTTCGTGGTCGCCCTCGGGGTGCAGTTCCGGACCAGGCGCTACGTCGCCCCGGCGTACTGGTTCGCCGTGGCGATGGTCGCCGTCTTCGGCACCATGGCCGCCGACGGGGTGCACGTGGTGCTCGGCGTTCCCTATCCCGTCCTGACGGCCGGCTACTCCGTGCTGCTGACGGTGGTCTTCCTGGTGTGGCACCGCAGCGAGGGGACGCTGTCGATCCACAGCATCGTCACCCGCCGGCGGGAGACCTGCTACTGGCTCACCGTGCTGATCACCTTCGCGCTGGGCACGGCCGCCGGGGACCTCACGGCGATGAGCCTCCACCTGGGCTTCCTCGCCTCTGCCCTGCTCTTCGCCGCAGCGATCGCCCTGCCTGCGCTGGCCTGGTGGCGGTGGGGGCTCAACGGCACGCTCGCCTTCTGGATCGCCTACGTCCTCACCCGGCCGCTGGGAGCGTCGCTGGCCGACTGGCTGGGCAAGCCGCCGTCGGTGGGTGGTGGCGTGGGCTGGGGCGACGGAGTGGTGAGCGCCGGTGCGACCGTGCTGATCCTGGTCCTGGTCGGCGCCGTCACGATCAGCCGCCACGACGTCCAGCGGGCGGAGGACGCCGCCCCGGTGCGCCGGGACGGGACCGTCCCGGCCGGTGACGAGGGCCTCCGCCCGCCCGCTGTCGAGCCCTGACCCGAGTCGGGCCGGCGGACACGGCCGGGCCGCTCGGCCGGCCCCGGCGCGGGAGCTCCGCGCCGGGCCGGGGAGCGCGCTCAGTCCTGGTGGTCGCTGGAGCTCTCCGGCTGGTCCGGCGCGTCGGCCTTGTCACCGGCGCCCTGGGCCTGCTGCGCGAGCACCCCGGCGTTGCCGGCGTCGATGGTGACCTCGGTGACGGTCCCGTTGGTGCCGTCGACCTCCACGCCGTAGACGACGAACCCGTTCTCGGCGTTCAGGTCGGTCTCCGCCACGGAGCCCGGCACCGCCGACAGGGCAGCCTGCTCGGCCTGGGACCGGGAGACGGTGGCGAGCGCCTCCAGGGCTGCCTTCTCCCGACCGTCGCCGGCCGAGGACTCCTGGCCGGCGGCCTGCTCGGTCTCCGCCGGCGCCGCGACAGAACCGGTGAAGGACGGGTCCGCGGCGTCCTGCTCGCTCCCCTGACCGCCGTCGGCCCCGTCGGCGTGCTCGCCGTCGGCCTGCTGCGAGTCGGCCGCGGTCGCCGCCGGGTCGTTGCCGGCCGCGGCAGCGATCGAGGCGCCACCGCCGACCACCAGTGCGGCCAGGACGCCTGTTGCGGCCAGCTTGCCCTTGCTCAGGCGCAGGTTCATGTAGTCCTCCTCCGATCCGAGCGCCGGGGTGGCTGCTCGGTGCCCTCACTCTGCGTCGAGGGTGCTGTGACGACGCTGAACCCGCTGAGAGGGCTCTCAGCGGCACCCGGCACGGGCCCTAGGCTGCGCCGGTGAGTGCTTCGGCGGACCCGGGCAGGTCCCGGGTCCGCTCCCCGGTCGGCCCGTGGTGGTCGCGCCTGGGTGTTCGTGTCCGGGCGACGACAGCGGCCGTGCTGGTCGTTGCCGTGGCTCTGCTCCTGGCCAGTGCCGTGCTCGTCGCCCTGGTCAACCGCACCGTCCGGGAGACGGTGACCTCCGCAGTGCTCACCCGCGCCCAGGAGGTGGCGGCGGACCTCGCCGGCGACGCCGGCGCCGCCCAGCTCGGTGGTTCCGACGACGGCGTGCTGATCCAGGTGGTCTCCGGCGACCGGGTCCTGGCCGCGAGCCCGGGCCTGGCCGGACTGTCGCCGCTGACCCCGGCCCGGCCGGCTCCCGGGGCCACCGTCACCGCCAGCGTCGACGGCGGGACGCTCGGCGAGAACGGGGACAACTACCGGCTGGTCGCGGTGGGCGTCGGGCCGTCGACGGGCGCCGACCGGGTCATCGCAGTGCAGTCCCTGGCCGTCGCCGAGAACACCGCGGCACTGGTGGAGCGGCTGGCGGCGATCGGGATCCCGGTCCTGCTCGTCGTCGTCGGCGCTGCCACCTGGTCCTCCGTGGGGCGGGCGCTGCACCCGGTCGAGGCGATCCGGTCCCGGACGGCACAGATCCAGGCAGCCGACCTCTCCGCGCGTGTCCCGGTCCCGGCGACCCACGACGAGATCGCGTCGCTCGCCACCACGATGAACGCGATGCTCGGGCGACTGGAGGCCTCCGCCCGGGCGCAACGCGCGTTCGTCTCCGATGCCGGTCATGAGATGCGCAGCCCCGTCGCCGCCATCCGGACGGAGGTCGAGGTGGCCCAACGGGCGGGCGTCGGCGAATGGACCCTCAGCGACGTGCTCAGCGAGACCGGGCGGCTCGAGCGGCTCGTCGACGACCTCCTCGTCCTGGCCCGTGCCGACGAGGCGCAGGTCCCTCTGCACCGTGTCGACGTGGACGTGGACCACGTGGTCGAAGCGGAACGGCCGCGGCTGCTCGACCGCGGACTGGCGGTCACCACGTCGATCGCCGCGGCGCGGGTGGTCGGCGACCCGGCGGCGCTGGGGCGTGTCGTGCGCAACCTCGCGGACAACGCTGCCCGGCATGCTTCCGGGCGTGTCCACCTGGCGTGCGGGCGCGACGCCGCGGTCCCGGGCGCGGTGTGGATCGAGATCAGCGACGACGGACCGGGGATCCCCGCTGCTGACCGGGAGCGGGTGTTCGACCGTTTCGTGCGGCTGGACGAGGCTCGTGCCCGCGACGACGGGGGAAGTGGCCTGGGGCTGGCCATCGTGCGCGGGCTCGTCACGGCCCACGGCGGTCGGGTGTGCGTGCAGGACGGGTCGGTGCTCCCCGGCGCCCTGGTCCGGGTGTGGCTCCCGGCTCAGCCGCCGTCCGGTGCGAACAGGTAGCCGGCTCCGCGGACCGTCCGGATGCTGTGTCGCCCGAAGGGCAGGTCGATCTTCTTGCGCAGGTAGGACACGTAGATCTCGACGTTGTTGACGTCCCCGTCGAACGCCTCGTCCCAGACGGCCTGCAGGATGTTGGTCTTGCCGAGGACGGCGTCGGCGTTGCGCATCAGGTAGGCCAGGAGGTCGAACTCGCGGGGTGTGAGCAGAACCTCGGTGCCCGACCGGGTGACCCGGTGCCGGGCGGCGTCGAGGACCAGATCGCCCGCGCGCAGGACGGTGGGACGCAGGGCAGCCGCGCGCCGCACGAGTGCCCGCAGCCGGGCCACCAGGACGACGAAGGAGAACGGCTTGGTCAGGTAGTCGTCCACCCCGAGGTCGAAGGCATCCGCCTCGTCGTACTCACCGTCCTTCGCGGTGAGCATCAGGATGGGCGTGCCCACGTGGGCGGTGCGCAACTCCTCCAGGACCCGGTAACCCTGTAACCCGGGCAGCATGATGTCCAGCACGATGGCGTCGTAGGCGCCCGACATCGCTGCGTCCCGCCCGGTGATCCCGTCATGGGCAAGGTCCACGGTGAAGTCCTCGGCGCGCAGGCCACGGGCCACCGCCCGGGCCAGTCGTACCTCGTCGTCGATGACCAGGACCTTCACCCGACCTCCTCGTCTTCCGGTGACTGCCGACGAGGTGTCCTCGTCACGACCCCAGGATCGGCGTCGGTCCTGTACGCGACCTGAACGGCTCTCCGCCGCCGGCGCCGGCCACCCCCTGGCCGTGCGAGTTCACCGTCGTCTCACCTGTGCCTGGCCGTCGCCTCTCCTGGCCCGGCGGACTCTGGAGGTGGTCGAATGGGAGCGAGGTGGAGGCATCGTGTCGGTGGCGGACAGGTGGGTGGTGACCGGCGGGGCGGGCTACGTGGGAGGTCACGTGGTGGCCGCGCTGCACGCGGCCGGCGTGGACGTCGTCGTGCTCGACGACCTCTCCACCGGGCGCGCCGACCGCCTGCCTCGTGGGGTCCGGCTCGTCCGCGGTCGCGTCGGCGACCGGGAGGTCCTCGACGACGTGCTGCCGGGTGCGGCCGGGGTCGTCCACCTCGCTGCGCTGACGTCTGCTCCCGACTCCGTCCGTTCCCCGCTGGCCTACTACCGGGCGAACGTCACCGACGTGGTGGTGCTGCTGGGTGCGATGGCCGAGCACGACGTCCCCCGCCTGCTCGCCAGTTCGTCGGCCGCCGTCTAGGGGGGCCGCCCCGGCGACCCGGCACCGGCGGCCTTCACCGAGGTCCACCCGACCCGACCGCAGAACCCCTACGGGACGACGAAGCTGGTGGGCGAGCAGCTGATCAACGAGGCCGGCCACGCCGCCGGGATCGCGACGATCGCGCTGCGTTACTTCAACGTCGTCGGTGCCGGCGCGCCGTCGCTGGCCGACGGCCGGCCGGGCGGCCTGCTGCACAGCGTGTTGACCGCCCGCCGGGACGGCGTCCCCGTCACCGTCCACGGACGCACCCACCCGACCCCCGACGGCAGCGCGGTCCGGGACTTCGTGCACGCCTCCGACGTCGCCGCCGCCCACGTCGCAGCGGTCTCCCGGCTGTCCTCGGGGTGGCAGGGGTCGGCGGTGTACAACGTGGGCACCGGCCGCGGCACCTCGGTCGTCGACATGATCGCCCGGACAGCCGACGTCACCGGCGGTCGCGTGGCGTCGGTGGACGGGCCGGCCCGCGAGGGCGACCCGGCCTGCGCGGTGGCCGACCCGGCCCTCATCGCACGGGAGCTGGGCTGGCGGGCCCGGCGTGGGCTGGACGAGTCGATCGCCACGGCCTGGGCGGCGATGGAGTCGTCCCCCCGGTCACGTCTCGTCGGTGTCTGACACCGGCAGCAGCAGGGTGAACACCGGTGGCCGGGGGTGCGACAGCAGCAGCCGGCCGCCGTCCGCCTCGGCGAGGCTCCGGGCCAGGGAGAGCCCGATCCCGTGTCCCCGGGCCCCGTTGGCGCGCCGGTGGAACATCACCTCGGGCTCGGCGGGGCCGGCGCCCTGGTCGGCCACCTCGATCGCCACGGCCCCACCGGCGTCGCGCGCAGCCAGCGTGACCCCACCCTCGCCGTGCGTCACCGCGTTGTCCAGGAGCACGCCGATCACCTGACGGACCGCGGCCGCGGACGCCCGTCCGGTGGGGAGCTCGTCCTCGACCCTCACGTGCAGGGCCCGGTCGCGCCCGTCCAGGACGGGTCGCCACTCGTCGGCCAGCTCTGCCACCAGGTCGGCGACGTGGAGCACGCCACCGTGCGGGCCGGCGTCCCGTGCGAGGGCGAGGAGGTCGTCGATCGTCCGCTCCAGCCGGTCAGCGGTCTCGATGGCGGCCAGCATGGCCTCCCGGTGCTCGGGCGCGGGGCGGTCCAGCGCGGTCTCCAGGCCCAGGCGCAGGCCGGTCAACGGTGTACGGAGCTGGTGCGAGGCATCGGCCGAGAAGGACCGTTCCCGGCCCACCAGGTCACCGAGCCGGTGCGCGGTCGTGTCGAGCGCCGCGCTCGCCTCGTCGATCTCGGGGATGCCGCTGACGGTGGTGCGGACGCTGAAGTCACCCTCGCCGAGCCGTTGGGCCGTGCGGGCCAGTGACTCCAGAGGCATCACCAGCCGCCGCGCCTGCCGCCGCGCGAGCAGCCCGGTCACCGCGACGGCGAGCATCCCGAGGGCGAGCATCAGGGCCCACGCGTAGACGATCCGCAGACGTACCGTCGAGTAGTCGCTGGCGGCACGGATGATCCCGGTGACCGACGCGCCGTCGGTCACGGGCACGGCCACCACGAGTTGCCCCGCGGCGTCGTCGGTGCTGGCCAGTCGACCGCCGGCCGCCTGCTGGACCACGGCGTCACCGCGCACGGGACCGAGGCCGGCCAGCCGTGACCCGTCGGTCGCGTACAGGCCGATGATGACGTCGCCGGTCCTGATCGTGAGGTCGTCGGTCGGCCGGTCACGCAGCAGGTCGGCGCCCACCGCGATCGCGGCCGCGTCGGCTGCCCGCTCGGCCTCCCCGCGCTCGTCGCCGAGGAAGTACTGGGCGGCGCCGTAGGCGAGGGGGATCCCGAACAAGCTGGTCGCCAGGATCGCGGCGAGCACGCTGAGTCCCACGATCCGTCTGCGCACGGTGGCAGTCTGCCCCCGCGCCCGGGCGGGGTGGGGTGGGGTTCGGTTCAGTCGGTCGGCAGCTCCAGCCGGTACCCGTGCCCGCGCAACGTGGTGATCGGCGGCGGGCTCGTGCCGCAGGCGGCGAGCTTGCGGCGCAGGGCCGCCACGTGGACGTCGAGGGTCTTGGTGGAGCCGAACCAGTGGGCATCCCATACGTCGGCCATCAGCGTCTCCCGGCTGACCGCCGTCCCGGCGTCGAGGGCGAGACGGGCGAGCAGGTCGAACTCCTTGGTGCGCAGCACCACCTCCGTCCCGGAGACGGTGACCCGCCGGGCAGCGCCGTCCACGACCAGCTCGCCCACGGCGAGCGCGGCCTGGGAGGGGGGCAGAGCGGCGCTGCGGCGCAGGTGGGCGCGCACGCGGGCGAGCAGCTCGCCGAAGCGGAACGGTTTGGTCAGGTAGTCGTCGGCGCCGGCCTCCAGCCCGACGACGACGTCCATCTCCTGCGAGCGGGCCGTCAGCATGACGATCACGGTCCCGGGCTGGGTGCTGCGGATCCGGCGGCACAGCTCCACGCCGTCGAGGTCGGGCAGCCCCAGGTCGAGGAGCACGAGGTCGAATCCGCGCCCGCTCAGTGCCGCCAGGGCGCTGCGGGCGGTGCGCTGCCAGGAGACGGCGTGACCGTGGGCGCGCAGCCCCGACGTCAGGGCGGTGCCGATCGTCTCGTCGTCCTCGACCACCAGCAGGTCTGCCACGGCGCTCACGGTAGATGGCTGCCACATAGCGACTGTTTGCCGTGCGCTCACCTGGACATGGCACGGCGGTGGTGCGGTTAGGTCGACCATCAGGGTCGCAATCGACCAGGGAGACCGAATGACCGCGCAGCTCACGCCCCCGCCCGTCCTCGTGCCGACCGGGCAGCGGCGTTCCCTCCGCCGTCCCCGGGTGCTGGTGGTCAGCGGCAGCGTCGGCGCGGGGCACGACGGCGCGGCCAACGAGCTGGCCGCGCGGCTCATGGCCAGGGGTGCGTCCGTCGCCGTCCGCGACTTCCTCGCCGCGGTGCCGCGCCCCGTCGCCCGGCTGCTGCGCGAGGGGTACACCAACAGCGTCATGCACATCCCGGCCGCCTTCGAGTTCCTCTTCCGTCGGCTGGAGCGTCCGGGTCTGCTCTGGCGGGTGGAGCAGGGGATCTGCGCCGTCGCGCAGACGCCGGTGACCGGCTGGGTGTCCCAGCAGCGGCCCGACCTGGTCGTCTCCACCTACCCGCTGGCCAGCCAGACCCTCGGTGCGCTCCGTGCCGACGGCCGCCTCGCAGTGCCCGTGATGACCTACCTGACCGATCCGGCCGTCCACGCCAGCTGGCTGCACCCGGCCGTCGACGCACACCTGACGGTGACCGAGGCCACCGCCACCCAGGGCCGCGCCGAGTACGGGCGGCCCTTCACCGCGGCCGGGCCGCTCGTGCCCGCCCGCTTCGCCCGTCGACCCGGGCCGGCCGGGCGGGTCACCCTGCGGGGGGAGCTCGGTCTGGACGGCGGGCGCCCCGTGGCGCTCCTGGTCGCCGGTTCGCTCGGCCTCGGGGACGTGGTGGGGACGGTCCGGGACGTCACCGCCGCCGGGTTTGCCGCCCTGGTCCTGTGCGCGCGCAACGACGCGCTGCGCCGGCTGGTCGCCGCGGAGCCCGGCGCCGTGGCGCTGGGCTGGCGCACCGACGTGGACGCGCTGATGCAGGTCGCTGACGTGCTCGTCCACAACGCCGGGGGACTGAGCTGCACCGAGGCACTGGTGGCCGGCCTCCCGGCCGTCACCTACCGGCCGATCCCCGGGCACGGCCGGGCCAACGCGCGGGTCCTGCACGACTCCGGAATGGCCCCCTGGGCGCGCACGCCGGCCGAGCTGGCGGTCCTGCTGCACTCCCTGCTGGGACGGGACCGGACGCCCCCGGCGCTCGGTGACCCGGTGACCCTCGTGCTGGCAGCGCTGGGGCAGCCGGTGGTGACGGCGGCAGCGTGACCGAGCGCCGTACGGCGTCGGCCGGCGTGGTGGCCGCCGCGGTCGGCGCGGCGCTGGTGCACGCCGCTCCCGCGCTGACCGCCCGGGGCCCGCTGCGCCGGTCGATGCCGCGACTCACGGGACAGGGCCGGTCCGGCGGGGTGGCCCTCACCTTCGACGACGGGCCGGACGCCGACGGCACGCCCGCGGTGCTCGACGCGCTCGCGGCCCTGGGGTGGACGGCGACGTTCTTCCTGCTGGGCAGCCAGGTCGACCGCCACCCCGAGGTCGCCCGGTCGATCGTCGCCGCCGGCCACGAGGTGGGTGTGCACGGCTACCAGCACCGCAACCACCTGGTCCGGTCCGCACGCTGGGTCCGCGAGGACCTCCGGCTGGCCTGTTCCCGGATCTCCTCGGTGACCGGGGTCCGGCCGCGGTGGTTCCGTCCGCCCTACGGGGTGCTGAGCGCCGGCTCCCTGCGGGCGGCAGCGGACCTGGACCTGACTCCGGTCCTCTGGACGGCCTGGGGACGGGACTGGGAAGGGCCGCCCGCCGACCGGGTGCTCACGCACCTGCTGAGCTCGCTGGGCGACGGCGGCACCCTCCTGCTGCACGACTCGGACTGCACCAGCAGCCCCGGCTCGTGGCGGTCTGCCGTGGCGGTGCTCGCCCCGCTGGCGTCGGAGCTGGACCGACGGGGACTCGCGGTCCGCCCCCTGAGCGCCCATCTGGTCCGGGCGGGATGACAGCGGTCCTACTCGCCCTGGCCTCCGCTCTGGCCTTTTCGATCGCCACCGTCGTCCAACACCGGGCAGCGGCCTCGGCCCCACAGGGCCGTGGGCTGCCAGCGCTGGCGAGGCTGGCCGGCCGGCTGCTGCGCAACCCTGCGTGGCTGGCCGGGCAGGGCGCCGCCGTCCTGGGGCTGGCTCTGCACGCCCTCGCCCTGCGCGGTGGCCGGGTCGTCGTCGTCCAGCCGCTGTTGTCCAGCGGGCTGGTCATGGCGCTCGCGCTCGGCGCGCTGGTCGACCCGCGGCACCACGATCGGCCGCGTCCCGATCGTGTCGAGTGGGCGGCCGCTGCCGGGGTGGCCGCGGGCCTGGCCATCTTCCTCGTGGCGGCCCGCCCCACCGCCGGGACCCAGCTGGCCCGCCCCGTGCCCATGCTGGTGTGCGTCGCCGGAGCGCTGGTGGTCGCAGGGGCTGCCGCGGTCCGGAGCGCGCCGGCGACCGCGCGGCACCGGCCGCTGTGGCTGGCGACGGCGGCCGGCCTGGGCTTCGGGGTGACCGGACTGCTCCTGAAGGACCTGATGGGGCGACCGGTGACCCGGTGGCCGTTCAGCTGGTCCCTGCCCGCGTTCCTCGTCATCGGCGCCGTGTCGGTCCTGATGGCCCAGTGGGCCTACCAGGCAGGCCCGCTGATCCACTCCCTGCCGGTGATGACGGTCCTGGAACCACTGGTCGTCATCCTGGCGGCCGGACCGATGTTCGGGGAGTGGCTGGCGCCCGGTGCCCTCGCGCACGCTGGTCAGCTCCTCGGCGTCCTCGCCCTCGTCAGCGGTGTCGTGCTGCTGTCCCGGAGTGCGGCGCGCCGCGAGACCGACGAACGGGCGCACGGCCCGAACCGGTCTTCGGCGGGGGGCGGTGTCCGGCCGCCGGGCGATGCCCACGACAGGGCCCTCGCACGCGGGCCGCTCCGGTGACCGCACCCCTGCCCGGCCACCCGGCCGGCGGCTTCCGCCGCCGACGGTGGGGCACGGACCTGTTGCACACCGTGGCCGGGCGACGCGCTGCGGTCGCGTGCCTGCTGGTCGCGGCCGGGCTGCTGTTCTCCCTCCGCCTGTCGGTCTCCGGCTGGGCGAACGCCTACTACTCGGCGGCCGCACAGGCCGGCGCGATGAGCTGGCGCGCCTTCCTCTTCGGTGGCCTGGACCCCAGTGGCGGCATCACCGTGGACAAGCCGCCGGCCGCGCTGTGGCTCACGGGCCTCTCGGTGCGGCTGTTCGGCCTGTCGACCCCCTCGCTGCTCCTCCCGCAGGCGCTGTGCGGCGTCGCGTCGGTGGCCCTGCTGTACGCCACGGTGCGGCGCCAGGCACTCGGCCTCGTCCCCGGCGGTCCGCGGCTCACGTCCCCCTCCTCGCCGTCGGCCGGCGACGCGGACTCGTCGTCCCGGGCGCGTGCGGCGGCGGTCGGCCTCGTCGCCGGTGGAGCGCTGGCCCTCACGCCGGTGGTCACGCTGATGGCGCGCTACGACAACCCCGACGCCCTGATGGTCGCCCTGTCCGTGGGCGCGGCCTATGCACTCGTCCGTTCCGTCGGCGCGGTCAGGGGTGGCGGTGGCTGGCTGGCGCTCGCGGGCGCTCTGCTCGGCCTCGCCTTCCTGACCAAGCTGCTGCAGGGCTGGCTCGTGCTCCCCGCCTTCGTAGCGGTGGCGCTGGTCGCCGGAGCCGGCCCGTTGTGGCGGCGGGTGGCCCGGGTGTTCGCGGCCGGGGCCGCCATGCTGACCGCAGCCGGTTGGTGGGTGCTCCTGGTCCAGCTGACGCCGGCAGCCGACCGACCCTGGATCGGAGGAACCCAGCACAACAGCGTGCTGGAGCTGGCCCTGGGCTACAACGGTCTGGGCCGCCTGACCGGCCAGGAGGGCGGCGGCGGATCAGCGGACGTCGCGCGGCCGGGCAACTGGTTCCGGCTGTTCGGGTCGTGGGCGCCCGAGGCGAGCTGGCTGCTGCCCGCGGCCGCCCTGGCCGTCTCGGCCGGATGGGCACTCACCAGGGGGCGGGACCGTCGTGATCCGACGCGGGCAGGGTTGCTGCTGTGGGGCAGCTGGCTGTTCGTGGTGGGCGTCGTGCTGAGTTCCCTGCGCGGCATCTCGCACAGCTATTACGCCGTCCAGCTCGCGCCCGCCGTCGTCGGCTGCGTGGCGCTGGGCGGTGCGCTCCTGTGGCGGCGTGCCGGGGCAGCGGACGCGGCCGTCTGGCCGAGGTCGGTCCTCGCGACCGGGGTGTCCATCACCGCCCTGTGGTCGGCCGCCCTGTTGCGGGTACGGCCTGCGTGGCCGATCAGCCTGGCGCCGGTGGCCGTCGCCGCTGCGGCGGTGACCGTATTCGTCCTGTTCGTCCCTCGCAGGGGTCCGGGCGGCGCGTTGCACGCGGGACGGCTGGCCTGCTGTGCAGCGCTCGTGGCGATCATGGTCGGGCCGGCCGGCTGGTCCGTGGCGACGGCCGGAGCGGTGCACCGGGGGGCGAACGTCGTGTCCGGACCCGGCGTGGGCGTGGTGGTCGCTGTCCCGGGCTTCAGCGTCGGCAGTGCCTCGACCGCGCGACTGCCCACGGCACTGGTGGACGTCGTCCGGGCCGGGGCCCCGGGCTACGACTGGGCCGCCGCGGTGATCGGGCGTCATGCGGCAGACCTCCAGCTGGCCGGCGGCGTGCCCGTGTGGGAGCTGGGGGGCTACGAGGGCAGCGACCCCCACCCGACGGCGACCGAGTTCGGGGCTGCGGTGACCCGCCACCGGGTGCACTACCTGCTGGTCGGCGGTGACGCGTCGCCGGCTCGCAGCCAGGCCGGCCGGATCGCCCGCTGGGCGTCGTCCCATGGCCTGGCCGCCCAGCAGTTCTCCGGGTGGCGGGTGATCGACCTGAGCAGCCAGCAGGCGCTGGCCGCCGTGGACGGACTGCGCACGACGCGAGCGGCCCCGGCCTCCGCGGAGCCGCCGGCCCTGCAGCGGAAGGTGCCGTGACCGGCTCGGTCCTGCCTCCCGGTCGTGGAGGTGGTCGTCGGATCGCGGTGGCCGAGAACGCCAGCAGGTCGCTGAGTCCAGGGTGGAGATCGAGCAGGCCCGTCTGCTGTGTCACCGCGCCAGTCACGTCATCCTCGACGGCTCGGAGCAGCACCTGCGCTCCATGGCTCTGGCCGAGCTGTGCCGCGCACCGGCCGTGCACCCGGGGCGGTGAGGTCCGCGCGAGCGTCCGGTCCTGCTCCGGGCAAGGCGTCGATCTTCGCTCCCAGACCGACGCCGTGATCAGGAGGCTCTGTCGACCCCGGTGATCTCGGGCACTGCGTCGGCACGCATCAGGTCCAAGGCGAAGCGGACGTACTGCTCGGCAATCTGCTCGGGGCCGAACGGTCCGCCCCGGTGCCACCAGCTCGGCAGTGCGGTGCACATGCTGACGACAGCGCGGGCAGCCTCGTGCGGGCGGTCGGCCCGGAAACGGCCGCCTATTACGGCTCGCTCGACCTCGTCGTCGACCATGCGCTGCTGGGCGGTGCGCATGTCGGCGATCTTGTGACGGTTGCTGTCGTCCAAGCTGCGCATCTCACTCGCTCCGACGAACCCCAGTTCTCGCCGGTGCGTATGGAACAACGCCAGGTTCTCGATCAGGAGACTGAACCGCTCGACGGGATCCCGACCCTCCGCCCGGGCGGCATGCGAACGCCGCGTCAGGTCGACCATCGTGAGGTCCAGGATGCGGACGAGCATCTGCTGCTTGCTGGTGTAGTAATGATAGATCCCCGAGACCGACAGTCCGCACCTGGCCGCGATGCCGCGCACGGCCGCCCCGTGATACCCGATCTCCAAGAACTGCTCGAGAGCAGCCTGCAGAACCGGATCGAAGCCGAGCGGTCCGTACTCGCGCCAGTCGGCCTCGGCCGACGGGGCGTCCTCCTTGACGATCTCGGTCGCGATGCGGGGCATCTGCCCGGAAGGGGCCTCCGGCTCGACGACCGTGTCCAGAACCTGCACCACGGTCAGGCCGAGGGCGTCAGCGATCCGACTCAACCGGCTCACGCTGAGGCTGGTGCGCCCGTTCTCGATCTGGCTCAGCGTGGCCGGGCTGAGCTCCAGGGTCTTGGCGAGACCGCGCAGGGTGACCCCCCTGGCCATCCGAGCCGCTCGCATCTGAGCACCGAGCATCGATTCCGGTGATCGTGGGTCCTCGTTCGGCCGCATCGTCGACCCCCTCGAAGTGTTCGTTGATCCTAAACACTACTGGACGTTTCCACGCTCACTACCTTCGTGAATCTCCCGGGTAGGCCCCCCTTGACCCCATAAAAAGTGATCTGCATCATGTCTAAACACAACCGTGCGAGCGCTCGCCTGACTGGCTCGCGTGTGTCCGACGAAGGAGACGACAACGATGTCCGACGTTCCTGCCATGCGCGACCTGCTCGGTGACGACGCCCCGTCGAACTGGGGGAAGTGGGGAGCCGACGACGAACTCGGCTCGCTGAACTACCTGGACGCATCCGAGGTGCTGCGCGGTGTTCAGCACATCAGGACAGGTGAGG
>JAOPWG010000272.1 GCA_025965775.1 Modestobacter sp.
CCTCACCTGTCCTGATGTGCTGAACACCGCGCAGCACCTCGGATGCGTCCAGGTAGTTCAGCGAGCCGAGTTCGTCGTCGGCTCCCCACTTCCCCCAGTTCGACGGGGCGTCGTCACCGAGCAGGTCACGCATGGCAGGAACGTCGGACATCGTTGTCTCCTCGGGTGCGTCATCCCGTGCGCGTAGCGGCCGAGCGCTCGCACGGGTCTGTGTTCAGCAGATGATGCACATCACGCCCGGGAGGGTCAAGCGATCAGCCGACCCCGCTGCCGGAGCGGCCGAGCAGGTCGAGGGCGAAGTCGACGTACCGGAGCGCCAGCTCCTCCGGGGACGTCGGGCCGTCGGGCCGATACCACTGGACGATCGCCGTGCACATCGTCACCACGGCACGCGCAGCGTCCTTCGGCGCCCTGGCGCGGAGCTGGCCGGCCGCCACGGCCGCCGCCACCTCGTCGTCGAGCATCTGCTGCTGGTCCCGGCGGATGGCCGCCAGCCGGGCGCGCTCCTCCGGCTGCAGGCTGCGCATCTCGCTGGCCCCCAGGAAGGCGGTCTCCCGCCGGTGGCTGTGGAACAGCGCGAGGCACTCCACCAGCAGGGCGACCCGGGCCACCGGGTCCACCCCCTCCGACCGGGCCGCCCGCATCCGGGCGTCCAGGTCCTGCATGGTGAGGTCCAGGAGCGCGACGAGCATCTCGTACTTGCTCTCGTAGTAGTGGTACAGCCCCGAGACCGACAGGCCCGCCCGGCCGGCGATGGTCCGCATGGTCGACCCGTGGTACCCGTAATCGACGAAGGCCGACAGCGCCGCGGCGAGTGCGGGGTCCAGCACCAGCGGCCCGTACTGCCGCCAGTCGCCCACGCCGGGGAAGACACCCGCCGACGTCCGGACGTCCTGGCCCGGACGACGCCCAGCCGCATCTGCGACCTCCGTCGCCGACCGGTCCGGGGCCGTCGGCACCGAGCCGCCCGCGGCGGTGGTGGTGGTGGTGAAGATCCTCTCGACGGGGACGTCCAGCAGCTCGGCGATCCGCGCGACCCGCACCGCACTCACTCCGGTGTGCCCGTTCTCGATGGCGCTGAGGGTCGCCGGGCTGACCGAGAGCTGCTCGGCGAGCCGGCGCAGGCTGATGCCCCGGCCGTGGCGCAACTGGCGGATGGTGTCACCGATCCGCGGGAAGGGCGTGCTGCCGCTCGGCGTCTGGATGGTCATGGCGGCGCCTCACGGGTAGGGGCGGGCCGCCGGGGGGTCGGACCACCCGGCGCTGCGGTTTCCTGAACGTTCAGGAGAGCTGACTCTAGGCCCAGGACGCCGGGACGGCCAGCAGGCCGACCCGTAGGGGGCGGGCCACCGTCCAGGGAGATCCTTTCCGGTGACTGCTCCGCGCTTGACAGCATGCGGCTCGGAAGCCAGGTTGGCCCTCGTCCAGCCGAACGGACGTTTCGGGCAGCTGCGGCGATCCGCCGCTGTCCGCCGGACGGCCGCGACACCGGCGCTCGCCCCGCACTCCCAGGAGACCTCGGGCGGGTTCGCGGAGTTCGTGCTCACCAACGCCCGTGCCGTGGTCCCGCTCAAGGGCTCCTGCAGCCGGTCGACGTCGCACCGCTGGGCGACGCCGGCGAGACCCTGCCCACCGTCGAGGACGTCGTCATCGTCGGGTGAGGCCCCTGGTCGGGTGCGGTCATCGGCCCGCACCCGACCGGGGACCGCAGCCGCTCCGCCCGCCGCGCGTCAGAGCTGCGCGTGCCCCCGGGCGACGAGTTCGGGGACCATGCTGCCCAGCCGCTCGAACCCCTCCCCCACCGTGAGCCCTGTGGAGGAACGGTGGTGGATCTGCTCGAAGATCACGGCGATCTTGAAGAAGGCGAACCCCAGGTACCACGGGAACTCGGCCAGGTCCGCACCCGTGGACCGCGCGTAGGCCTCCACCAGGTGCCGGCCGTCAGGCCATCCGGGGACGTCACCGGGCACTGCGGCCACGGGGCTGTCCATGCCGCCGATCCCGTCCCACCAGACCACGGTCGACGCCAGGTCGGCGACCGGGTCGCCGAGTGTTGCCATCTCCCAGTCCAGGACCGCACGGACGTCGTTCGCCTCGGCCGCTACCACCACGTTGTCCAGCCGGTAGTCGCCATGGACGATCGCCGGCGGCCCGCTCACCGGGATGCGGGCGGCCAGCCGCCGGCCGAGTTCGGCCAACCCCGGGACGACGCGGGCGTGGTCGGCGTCCAACTGACCCGACCAGCGACGCACCTGGCGCTCGAGGTAACCCACGGGGCGCCCCAGATCACCCAGGCCCACGGCCCCGGGGTCCACCCGGTGCAGCCTGACGAGCACCTCGATGAGGGAATCCGCCACCGCGGTCGCCGCCGCCCGGTCCAACCCCCGCAGCTGCGCGTCGTCCCGCAGGACGACGCCGTCGGCGAACTCCATGACGTAGAAGGTGGCCCCGATCACCCCGGGGCCGGCCAGCAGCAGCGGGCGCGGCACCGGGACGTCGGTGCGCTGCAGGGCGGCCAGGACGCGGTGCTCCCGACTCATGTCGTGCGCGGTCTCCAGCACGTGCCCCAGTGGAGGTCGGCGCAGCACCCACCGCCGCTCGCCGTCGGTGAGCAGGTAGGTGAGGTTCGACCGACCCCCGGCCAGGAGTTCGACCTGCAGCGGTCCGGCCAGCAGGCCGGGCAACTCCTCGCGCAGGTGCGCCTCGAGGTCCGGGACCGAGACCCCCGGCGGACTCTGCTGCACGACCATCCACCCCCACTGCCTGAACACCGATCGATCGCACGTTCAGTCCTGAACGTGCCCCGTCACGTCCGGCCTGTCAAGCACGGCAGAGGCCTCTGCGCTTGACCGCCGCCCGACGGCGACCTAGCGTCTCGTCGATCGCTCAACACCGCACGTGTTCAGGAAGGCTGATGATGACCGTGCCCTTGCCGGCCCCGTCCCCGCGTGCAGAGGACCTCCACCAGCGCATGCTGGAGTTCCTCCGCGACGAGGTCCTGCCGTCCGAAGCCGAGTATCTCCGCGCCCGCCACGGCGCCGGCACGTCTGGACACGAGCTGCCGGAGGTCGTCGAACGCCTGAAGGTCCAGGCGCGAGCAGTCGGCCTCTGGAACCTCTTCCTCCCGTCGGAGTCCGGGCTGACCCAGCTGGAGTACGCGCCCATCGCCGAGCTGTCCGGGTGGAGCCACGACCTGGCCCCCGAGGCCATCAACTGCCAGGCGCCCGACACCGGCAACATGGAACTGCTGCACCTGCTGGGCTCGCCCGAGCAGAAGAGCCAGTGGCTGGAGCCCCTGCTGGCCGGGGAGATCCGGTCCGCGTTCGCCATGACCGAGCCGGCCGTGGCCAGCAGCGACGCCACGAACATCGCCACCCGCATCGAGCGGGACGGCGACGAGTACGTCATCACCGGTCGCAAATGGTGGACCAGCGGGGCGATGGACCCGCGGTGCGCGGTGCTGGTCGTGATGGGCAAGACCGACCCCTCGGCCGCACCGCACCGCCAGCAGACGATGCTCCTGGTGCCCCGCGACGCGCCCGGGGTGATCGTCGAGCGCGACCTCCCCGTGTTCAGCCACCACGACCAGCACGGGCACGCCGTCGTCCGCTTCGACGGCGTCCGGGTTCCGGTGACCAGCGTCCTCGGCGAGGAGGGGGGCGGCTTCGCCGCCGCCCAGGCCCGCCTCGGCCCCGGCCGTATCCACCACTGCATGCGGGCCCTCGGTGCAGCCGAACGGGCCCTGGCCATGATGGTCCAGCGGACGAAGGAGCGGGTGGCCTTCGGTCGACCGCTGGCCGAGCAGGGCGTCGTGCAGCAGCAGATCGCAGAGTCCCGACTGGAGATCGACCAGGCCCGGCTGATCTGCCACCAGGCCTGCCACGTCATCGACACCCAGGGGAACAAGGCCGCCAAGGACCTCGTGGCGATGGCCAAGATCGCCGTTCCCCGAGCGGCCACCCAGGTCATCGACCGCGCCATCCAGGTGCACGGCGGCGCCGGGGTCACCGACGTCACCCCGCTGGCCACGATGTACGGCTGGCACCGGGCCATGCGCCTGTTCGACGGACCCGACGAGGTCCATCTGCGCTCGCTGGCCAAGAGCGAACTCGGCCGGTCGCCGCTGCTGCCGCTGGCGCCGGTGACGGTGTGACCGGCGAGCGCTCGCTCGCGGCCCGGCACCGTGCACACCGCGGCCGCCGAGGTCGAGGTTGCAGGCGCTCGCCGTGGTCGGCGGACGTCCGCGGCGCAGTCGAGGCGCTAGAAGCCCTTCTGTGACATCTCGTGCACAGCGCCGCTTCCCGGGGTCGCGAGGGCCGGGATCGTGCCGGGCGCGGCGAGCAGGAGCACGCCGAGGGTGAGGAGTAGCGCCGTCGTCCCGTACGTGGCCACCCGGCGCCACGGGACGGTCTTCTCGACGGCGATCGCCCCGGCGACGACGGCCATCCAGGCGACGCTCATGACTCCCAGCGCACACAGGGATGCCATCAGCGCCCAGCAACAGCCGACACACCACGCTCCGTTCTTCGCGCCCATCCGGAGCGCACCCCACGAGCCGTCGCGCCACGAGCCGAGCAGGAACCCCAGCGGGCTGCGGCACTTCCCGAGGCATAGGTCCTTGAGCGGTGTCAGCTCGTAGACGGCGGCGGCGAGGAGCGTGACGCCTGCGACCCACCGGCCCGCGCGGTCCCAGGCGAGCACGTCGCCCGGGATCCGGGTCGCCACCGCCCCGATCGCGAACACCAGCACGCCCGCGCCCGTCCACGTGACCAGATAACCCGCCGTGAACAGCAGCGGGGACAGCGGAGACCGCTGTCCTGTCATGCGGGAGTACAGCGCGATGGTCGGCGCGGCCGACGGGAACATCATCGCCGCCATCATCACGACCCAGACGCCGAGGAACCAGCCCAGCGTTCCCAGACCGGTCCACGGACCGTTGTCCATGCCCCGCATCTGGTGGGCCGTCCACCACCAGCCGACGCCGGCCAGGGCGAACAACACCGCGACCAACCCGAGCCGGACGCGTACCGCAGCGAAGGCCGGGGCGAGACCGCCGCCATCAGCGTGGCGTTCCCGCGACGGGGCGCTCATCGGGTCAGGCGGACCAGGAGAACTCGGACGTCGACAGGCCGGTCTTGCCCTCGTACTGGATGCCGAAGGCGCTGATCCGTGAGCGCCGCGCCTCGGCCATCGTCAGGTTGGACCCCACCGGATGGAACATGCCGTCGAACCGGACCGGCCGACCGGTCTCCACCCCGAACGGCACGATGTCCTCGACCTCGAAGTCGATCGCGTCCCCGACGCGCACGCTGTGCCTGAGCCCGTCGTCGCGAACCTCGATCGCTGCTCGCTCGACCCCGAGCATCTCGCCGACGAGTGGCGCGAGGGCGGCCATCGGGCCGCCCAGCTGCCCACCGAAGACCCGGACCAGCTTGTCGAGCTGCTCATCCGTCGCCTGGTCGTCGACGAACACCCCGAGCCGCCAGTTCCCCTCCGTCATGACCTTGGGCGTGTCCGCGATCGCCGCCACCTTGCGGCCGCCGATGTCGATGCCCTCGATCTCACCCTCGCGGATGTTGAACACGAGCGTCACCCGGCAGAAGTCGTAGGTGGCACCGTGATCGAGCGAGAGGTTGCAGGGGCACATCAGCTCACAGGAACAGGTTTCGACGTAGCTTCCCTTCAGGTTCCAGGCCATCGCCGGGCTCCCTCCGCAAGGCGTTCAGTCTCCATCGGCCGAAGGGGACGGGGCAACCGCATCCCCGACTGGCCCAGGCAGGGTGGTCAGCTGCTCCGCGTCGCGTGCGCAGTGCGCAGGCCCGTGTGCGCCGCGTGGTAGCAGGCGCCGTCGCGGCGAGCCACGAACGTGGCGACTCCCTCGTGGCTGACCATCGCCTCGACGCCGCGATGTGGGCCCCGTCGAGGCCGACGCTCGCCGCTTCCGTACGGTCGCCGCTGGTCGGGAACGGTCAGCCCCGCAGGGCACCCGCCCAGCGCCAGTCCCCCGCCGACCCGAGGTACTCCACGCGCTGCACGTCCTCATCCCGCTCCGCGTCCTCGGCCCACGCGAGCGCGTCGGCGTGCTCGGCGAACTCCTCCTCCGCCACGACGTCGCCCATCGCGTCGAGGAACCGGTAGCGCGTCACGTCGCGAGCTTAGGGCGGCCGGTCAGCCGGCGGACCGGCGTCCGATCCGCCAACTCGACCCGGCGCAGTGTGTGCGCCATTGCCGGCCGGTCAGGGCTGCGCACCGGGCCGGACGCCACCCGCCGCCTCGGAACGGCAGGCTGCGTGCGCACCGCAGGAGCGCCGATCGCAGAAGTATCATCGCCAAGCCTCTTTCCTCAGGCCCACGTCCGTGGTCGACTGCGTGCCTCCGCCGTCCCGGCGGCGTCAGCAGCAATCTGGAGGCAGAGATGTCTTTGGAGCAGGACGTGGCGGCGGCCCGCAGGGCCGTCGATGCCCTGGAGCAGGCGTGCGCACCGGTCACGAGGCACTTCGGCGACACCGTGGACGCGCGCCGGCTGAGGGTCGACGTCACCCGGCTGCGCGACGATCTCAATCTGCTGTGCGGCGTCCAGCCGCACTCGGCGTACGAGCCGTTCGCGGCCGTCTACGGCGACGGTGACGACGAGGGCTTGGGCGGGGCCGGCCGCACGGCGCCGTGACCACCACCGCGCCACGCGGGACCGGGACGGCCGTTCCCGGACGCGGGACCGGGACCGACACCTCCGGCCGTGCGGCGATCGCGGCGCGGACGCTCCGTACCGACCGTTGGTGGCTCCAGCCGCTGCTGACCGCCGTGGCACTGGTGTTGTTCATCGTCTACTCGACCCTGCGCGCCTTCGAGAACGCGTACTACGTCGCCGAGCCCTACATCTCGCCGTTCTACTCGCCGTGTCTCACCACGACCTGTGCGGGCGACACGTTCCCGAAGCTGTTCACCGGACCCGCCTGGATCTCCCCCGCGATCTACATCCTCATCGTGCCGCTCGGCTTCCGGCTGACCTGCTACTACTACCGGAAGGCCTACTACCGATCGTTCTGGCTGTCGCCACCGGCGTGCGCGGTCGCCGAGCCGCACCGGCGCTACACCGGTGAGGCCCGGCTGCCGCTGCTCGGCCAGAACCTGCACCGCTACTTCTTCTACCTCGGGCTGATCTTCAACGTCATCCTCACCTACGACGCCGTCCTCGCGTTCCGCAACGGGCAGGGTGCCTGGGGGCACATGGGTCTGGGCACCCTGGTGCTCGTCGCGAACGCGATCCTGCTGTGGCTGTACTCGCTGTCCTGCCACTCCTGCCGGCACATCGTCGGGGGCCGGCTCAACTCCTTCTCCCGGCACCCGCTGCGCTACCGGTTCTGGACGGCCGTCTCGTCCCTCAACGCCCGCCACATGACGTTCGCATGGATCTCGCTCTTCGGTGTCGCGTTCGCCGACTTCTACGTCCGACTGGTCGCCACCGGCACGATTCCCGACCTGAGGTTCTTCTGATGGTGGAGTTCGAGAAGCACGCGTATGACGTCGTCGTCGTCGGAGCGGGAGGGGCCGGGCTTCGCGCGGCGATCGCGGCCCACGAGGCCGGCGCGCGTACCGCCGTGGTGTGCAAGTCCCTGCTCGGCAAGGCGCACACGGTCATGGCGGAGGGCGGCATCGCCGCGGCGATGGCCAACCTCTACCCCGAGGACAACTGGCGGGTGCATTTCCGCGACACGATGCGCGGCGGCAAGATGCTCAACCACTGGCGGATGGCGCAGCTGCACGCGCAGGAAGCGCCGGACCGGGTGCGCGAGCTCGAGGACTGGGGCGCGCTGTTCGACCGCACCGAGGACGGTCTGATCAGCCAGCGCGACTTCGGCGGCCACCGGTTCGCACGCCTCGCCCACGTCGGTGACCGCACCGGGCTCGAGCTGATCCGCACCCTGCAGCAGCGCACCGTCGCACTCGGCATCGACGTCTACATGGAGTGCACGATCACCCGGCTGCTCACCGGTCGCGGGGGCGGTGGGGCAGGCGATGAGAGAGCCATCACGGGCGCCTTCGGGTACTGGCGCGAGTCCGGGCGTTTCCTCGCCTGGGAGGCGCCGTCGGTCGTGCTCGCCACCGGCGGGATCGGCAAGACCTACAAGGTCACCTCGAACTCCTGGGAGTACACCGGCGACGGCCACTCCCTCGCGCTCCAGGCCGGCGCCACGCTCGTGAACATGGAGTTCGTGCAGTTCCACCCCACCGGGATGGTGTGGCCGCCGTCGGTGCGCGGGATCCTCGTGACCGAGAGCGTCCGCGGCGACGGCGGCGTGCTGAAGAACTCCGCGGGCAACCGCTTCATGTTCGACTACATCCCCGACTTCT
>JAOPWG010000277.1 GCA_025965775.1 Modestobacter sp.
TCGAGGAGCACGACTTCCGCGACATCAAGATCTCGGTCAAGCACAACGACCCGGTCGTGATGGTCCGCGCCTACGAGCTGCTGGCCGCCCAGTGCGACTACCCGCTGCACCTGGGCGTCACCGAGGCGGGCCCTGCGTTCCAGGGCACGATCAAGTCCGCGGTCGCCTTCGGGGCGCTGCTGTCCCGGGGCATCGGCGACACCATCAGGGTCTCGCTGTCGGCGCCTCCGGTGGAGGAGGTCAAGGTGGGCAACCAGATCCTGGAGTCGCTGAACCTCCGCCAGCGGGGCCTGGAGATCGTCAGCTGCCCCAGCTGCGGCCGCGCCCAGGTCGACGTCTACACCCTGGCCAACGAGGTCACCGCCGGCCTGGAGGGCATGGAGGTGCCGCTGCGGGTGGCGGTCATGGGCTGCGTCGTCAACGGCCCGGGCGAGGCTCGCGAGGCCGACCTCGGCGTCGCCTCCGGGAACGGCAAGGGTCAGATCTTCGTCAAGGGCGAGGTGGTCAAGACCGTGCCCGAGTCGATGATCGTGGAGACCCTGATCGAGGAGGCCATGCGGATCGCAGCGGAGCAGGTCGACGCCGGCACCCCCTCCGGTCCGCCGGTCGTCACCGTCGCCTGAACCAGGCGGAACCAGACCGACTCGGGCAGGAGCAGGACGTGCTGCGTGCCGCATCGGCGCGCGTCCTCGACGAGGACGACGAAGGGGCCGTCCGGGCCCTGCTGGCCACCGACCCGGTCGGCGCCTGCATGCTGGCCGGCCGGGTGGAGGCACGCGGCACCGCCGCCAGTGCGCTCGGCGCCCCACTGTGGGGCCTGTACTCCGGTCGCCAGCTGGACGCCGTCTGCCTGGCCGGGGCCAACCTGATCCCGTTCGCCCGGCCCGGCGCCGAACGCGCCGCGGCAGTGGCCTTCGCCGAGCGGGCGCGGCGGGCCGGTCGCCGCTGCTCCACCGTCGTCGGCCCCGCCGCCGCGGTCCAGCCGCTGTGGGACCTGCTGGCGCCCTCCTGGGGGCCGGCCCGCGACCTGCGTCCCCGGCAACCGCTGCTGGCCATCGACGGGCCGCCGGCGGTGCCGGCCGAACCGCGGGTGCGGCCGGTGCGCTCCGACCAGCTGGCCACCCTGCTGCCGGCGGCGGTGGCGATGTTCACCGAGGAGGTGGGCGTCAGCCCGCTGCGCGGGGACGGCGGGGCCGGCTACCACGCCCGGGTGGCCGACCTGGTGCGCGCCGGCCAGGCACTGGCCTGGATCGAGGACGACGAGGTGCTGTTCAAGGCCGACGTCGGCGCGGTCTCCCGCGACGCCTGCCAGCTGCAGGGCGTGTGGGTCGCCCCCCGGCACCGCGGGAAGGGCATCGGCCAGCGGGGCACCGCCGCCGTGGTCGAGTACGCCCGGGCCGCGATCGCCCCGGTGGTCAGCCTCTACGTCAACGACTTCAACAGCCCGGCCCGCGCCGCCTACGCCCGGGTGGGGTTCAGCCAGGTCGGCACCTACGCGTCGGTCCTCTTCTAGCCCACGCACCTCCGGTACAGGAGCAGGGTCTGCCAGGGTGGGGACGTGCGTAACAGACGGGGGACGTCCAGGGTCGCCGTGGCGACCGGCGGAGCGCTGCTGATGGTGGTGCCGGTGCTTGCGGGGTGTTCCGGCGACCCGTCCGACGACGTCCGGAACGCCGCACAGGCGTTCCTGGGCGACTGGACGAAGGGCGACACCGCGGCCGCGGCGGCCGGCACGACCGACGCGGCCGCCACGACGTCGTTGCTGCAGCAGACCGCGACCGACCTGCCCGGCGCCACGCTCACGGCGCGGGCCGGGAAGGTCTCGGTACAGGCGCAGAAGGCGACCGTCGCGTGGACGGCGGCCTGGGACCTGGCCGCCGCGCCGGACTGGACCTACACCGCCACCCTCGACCTGACCCAGGGCGACGACGGCTGGCAGGTCGTCGCCGGGCCGACGATCGTGCACCCCCAGCTGGGGGAGGGGCAGCACCTGCAGCTGACCCGCAGCCTCGCCGACCGGGCCGCGATCACCGACGCCACCGGGGCGCCGCTGTTCACGCCCACCGAGGTCGTGAACGTGGGTGTCGACCCCGCCCGGGTCACCGACCTGCCGGCACTGGCCGCCGGCCTGTCGGCGGCCACCGGGATCTCCGCGGAGGAGATCACCAGGGCCGTGCAGGCGGCCCCGGCCGGCCAGTTCGTGCCGGTGATCACCCTGCGGCGGCCGGACTTCGAGGCGATCCGCGCCCGGGTCTTCGACCTCCCCGGCGCCGTGTTCCCCGCCGAGACCCGCCTGCTCGCACCCGGCCCGCGGTTCGCGGTCGCCCTGCTCGGCCGGGTGGGCGCGGCGACCGCCGAGGTGCTCGGCGAGGCGAAGGACGCCGACGGGGAGGCCGAGTTCGCGGCCGGTGACCAGTTGGGGCTGTCCGGGCTGCAGCGGGCCTACCAGACGCAGCTGGCCGGCACCCCCGGCTTCAGCGTCTCGGTGATCAGCACCGACAGGAGCACCGGGGACACCGGCGTGGTCGTCGGCTCCGCGGCCCCGGTCCCCGGCACGCCGGTGCAGACACCCCTGGTGCCGGCGCTGCAGAACGCGGCCGACGCCGCCGTGGCCGGCCAGCCGCTGGCCACCCATCTGGTGGTGGTACGCCCCGGCACCGGCGAGGTGCTGGCCGTGAGCTCCAACGCGGCGGCCAACGCCGGCAATGCGCTGTCCGGTCGGTTCCCGCCCGGCTCGAGCATGAAGACGATGACCGCCACGGCGCTGCTGTCGGCCGGCGCGGTGACCCCGGACTCGCAGGTCGCCTGCCCGGGCACGACGGTCGTCGACGGCCGGGAGTTCGACAACGAGAACCAGTTCGACCTGGGCACGGTGTCGCTGACCGAGGCGTTCGCCCGGTCCTGCAACACCACGTTCATCCAGCAGGGGCTCACGCTGCCCGACGACGCCCTGTCGAAGGCCGCGGCCTCCTACGGCGTAGGCAGCGGCTGGACCCTGCCGGTGGGCATCTACAGCGGCAGCGTGCCCGCGACCAGCACCGGAACCACCAAGGCGGCCGATGCGATCGGGCAGGGGCAGGTGCTGATGAGCCCGGCGCAGCTGGCTCTCGTCGCGGCCGCCATCGCCAGCGGCACGCCGGCCGCCCCCGTCGAGGTGGAAGGGGCCGACCCGGCCGGTGCGGCGCCGGCCGGCCCGTCCCAGCAGGTGCTCGACGCCCTGCGGCCGATGATGCGCCAGGTGGTGCTGACCGGGACGGCGAAGGGGTTGGCCGACCGCGGCGAGGTCTACGGCAAGACCGGCACCGCGGAGTTCGGTGACAAGATCCCGCCGGACGCGCACGGCTGGTTCATGGGCTACCGGCTCGGCGGGCCGCAGGGCGACATCGCCTTCGCCGTCCTGGTGGAGGCCGGCCAGACCAGCGGGCTGGCCGTCGGTGTCGCCGACGCATTCCTGGGCGCGCTGGGCTGAAGAAGGACCCCCTCCTGGGTCCCCTCGCAGGCTCGGGGACGCCCTGAGGGGCCAGAAGCGGTCAGGGCTGCGGCAGCCCTGGGAAGGCGCTGGTCACCGGGGTGCGCCCCGCCGCGGCGCGCCACCCGACGGCGCGCAGTTCGGTGGCGGTCAGCACGCTGACGCCCATCTCCCGCGTGGCCCGCTCGGTGGCCTGGTCCAGCACCCACGTCCAGGCCGAGGCCACGCCGTCCTCCAGGGTGACGGCCAGGACGGCCGCGTCGATCGCGGACAGCACCGGGAAGGGCAGCGCGTAGGCCGCCCGCGTCTCCACCGGATCGGTGCCGCGGGAGTCCAGCAGGGCGATCAGCTCGTCTCGGACGTCGCGGTGCGCGGCGCGGGCGTCGTCCACCGGGCCGCGGTCACGGACGGGCAGGGCCGCACCGACCACGCCGTAACCCCACACCGCGGCGTGCGCCGCGGCCAGTGCGTCCTGCAACGCGGCGTCCTCAGCGGTGGCGGGAGCGGTGCTGCGGGCGGGCGGGCTGTCGTCGTCAGCCATCGGTGGGCCTCCAGTCGGTCCACGCTCGCGGGGGACACGTTGTGGTCACGCCAGCTGCCCGGCCTGTCCGCGCAGCCCCGCGGCGATGCTGCCCAGCAGCGCGGCCCGGGCCCCGCTGAAGCCGGGACAGGCGGTGGCGTGTGCATCGGCGGCGCGGGCGATCTCGGCGCGCAGGTATTCCCGGGCGCCGGCCGCGGCCAGCGGGACCGCGCTGCCCGAGGTCGCCGACGCCGATGCGTCCGCGTCCGGGACGGCCGCGCGCAGCCGTTCGAGCTGCACCCGGGCCTGCGCGGCCAGACCGGCGGCGGTGCCGGCGAGCTGGGGGGACGCGGACAGAGCGCGGTCGAAGGCGGTGACCAGGGCGGCCTGCACGGCGACCTGGGCGACCAGCTGATCGGCCTGGGCCGGGGTCACCGCGTCGATGCCGGCGCCGGCCCCGCCGGTGCACCCGGCGGCCAGCGCGGCCGTCCCGGCCAGGGTGGCGACCAGCAGCGTGCGCCGGGAGAAGGCGCCCGCCGCCGCGGGACCGCGCAGGGAGTCGGACATCACGGTCCATTCTCGCAGCCCGCCCGGTCCTGCCAGCGAAGGCGCCGGTGCGGTGGGCGGCACGTGCGCGCCGGATCGCCGCGCCCCCCGGGGCGGTAGCCTCGACCTTCCTGCGCAACACGCCGTCGGCCCGACCATCGGGACCGGCAGACCGCCGGGCCGTTGCGACGGCCCGGCCGATCCGGCGGATGCCCGCAGCAACGACAACAGCGAGGAGGAGGTAGCCGGTGTCCACCCGAGACACATCCGCCGCCCACCACCCCGCCGCCGACCGGACCACGTCGCGGCTGACCTCGTCGGTCGAGCCCGTGGTCACCGCCGCGGGGTACGACCTCGAGGAGCTGGTGGTCCGGGCGGCCGGCCAGCGCTCCGTCGTCCGGGTGGTCATCGACTGTGACGCCGGGGTCAGCCTCGACGACGTCGCGGAGCTCAGCCGGGCGGTCTCCGAGGTGCTCGACGCCGAGGGGGACGACATGGGCCGTTCGCCCTACGTCCTGGAGGTCACCAGCCCCGGCGTGGACCGGCCGCTCTCGCTGCCCCGGCACTGGCGGCGCAACGCCGGGCGGCTGGTCACCGTGGCGGTCGGACCCGAGCGGGCCCGCGAGCAGGTGACCGGTCGGGTGCTGCGTGTCCAGGACGACGGCGTGGTCCTCGCAGTGGAGAAGGGCGGCGCCAAGAAGGGCCAGGTCCGTCGCGCGGTGGGCGAGCGCACCGTGGCGTGGGCCGAGCTGGGGGAAGCGCGGGTGCAGGTGGAGTTCACCCGCCCGCCCGGGCACCGGGACGCCGGGCTGGTCGCGACCGTCCCCGAGGGCGATGACCACGACGACCACGACGACGACCACGACGACGAGCTGGACGACGACCTGAACGACCTGAACGACGAGCACGGCCCGTCCGGGTCCGGAGGAGAAGAGTGAACATCGACGTGACCGCCCTGAAGGCGGTCGAGCGGGAGAAGGGCATTCCTGCGGACACGGTCCTGCAGGCGATCGAGTCCGCGCTGGTGACCGCCTACCGCCATGCCGAGGGGGCGGCGTCGCACGTGCGCGTGCACGTGGACCGCAAGAGCGGCGAGGTCGCCGTGCTGGCCCAGGAGCTGGGCCCTGACGGCGAGGTCGTCGCCGAGTGGGACGACACCCCCAGCGACTTCGGGCGGATCGCGGCCAGCACCGCGAAGCAGGTCATCGTGCAGCGGCTGCGCGACGCCGAGCACGAGCAGACCTTCGGTGAGTACGCCGGCAAGGAGGGCGACATCATCAGCGGCATCGTGCAGGCGCACGACCGCCGCAACGTCCAGGGCACGGTGCTGATCGACATCGGCAAGGTCGAGGCGGTCCTCCCTCAGGCCGAGCAGGTGCCGGGCGAGGAGTACACCCACGGCAGCCGGCTGAAGGCCTACGTCGTGTCGGTGGCCCGCACCTTCCGTGGTCCGCAGGTGAACGTGTCGCGTACCCACCCGAACCTGGTACGCAAGCTGTTCGCCCTCGAGGTCCCGGAGATCGCCGACGGCAGCGTCGAGATCGTCGCCGTCGCCCGCGAGGCGGGGCACCGCTCGAAGATCGCCGTCCGGACCAAGGCGCCCGGGCTCAACGCCAAGGGCGCCTGCATCGGGCCGATGGGACAGCGGGTGCGCAACGTGATGAGCGAGCTGCACGGCGAGAAGATCGACATCGTCGACTGGTCCGACGACCCCGCCGACTTCGTCGCCTCCGCGCTGAGCCCGGCCCGGGTGACCAGCGCGACGGTCGTCGACCCCCAGGCCAAGGCTGTGCGGGTCGTCGTCCCCGATTACCAGCTCTCGCTGGCCATCGGCAAGGAGGGACAGAACGCGCGGCTGGCCGCCCGGCTGACCGGATGCCGGATCGACATCCGCAGCGACGCCCAGCCCGATGACGAGGCCGCGACCCCCTCGCCGGGAGTGGGCCGCCCGCCGCTCCGCTCCGGTGCGCAGGCTCCCTCGTCGGGGGGGCGTCCGCAGTCACCTGCGGGCGCGCGCCGGCCGCAGCCTCGGC
>JAOPWG010000283.1 GCA_025965775.1 Modestobacter sp.
GGCCAGGTGTTCCACCCCGGGGACGCGCTGACCGTGCCCGACGTCGCCGTCCGCACGCTCCTGCTGCCGCTGCACGCGCCCTGGTCGAGGACCGGGGAGCTGATCGACTACCTGCGCGAGGTGCGTGCCGAGCAGGCGGTCGCGGTGCACGACGCCCTGCTCAGCGACCTGGGGCGCGAGTTCGTCGGCGGGATGGTGGGTGAGCGCGGCCCCGGTACGCCGACCCCGCTCACCCAGCTGGCGTCCGGGGAGTCCCTCGAGGTGTGAGACACGGCCGGGGCGATGTTCCACGTGGAGCACCCCCCGGGCCGCCCCGGCGTCAGGGGACGCGCTGCTTGCTCTGGTACATCTGCACCTCGGCGTGGTGCAGCAGCCCGTCGAAGTCGTCCCCGGCGTCGGGGTGCACGGCCAGGCCGATGCTCAGCCCGACCGACACCTCCCCGCCGCGCACGGTGAGGGGCATGCTGACCGCTGCGCGCAGCGCCGTGGCGACCTGGCCGGCCTCCGCGTGCGCGGTGACCGGGTCCAGGCCGTGCAGGACGACCACGAACTCGTCGCCGCCGAGCCGGGCCAGCAGGTCGGTACGGCGCAGGGAGGACCGCAGTCGGCCGGCGATCTCGGCCAGCACCTCGTCACCGGTGGCGTGGCCGTACCGGTCGTTGAGGCCCTTGAACCCGTCGAGGTCCAGGAAGAGCAGGGCCAGCGCGCGGCCACCGACCCGGGCGTCCCACAGTGCGGTCTGCACCCGTTCTGCCATCCGCCTGCGGTTCATCAGCCCGGTCAGCGGGTCCGCGTAGGTCAGCTGCTCGACCCGGGCGAGCGCGCTGCGCGTGCGGTCCTGCTCCTGCACCAGCGCCCGCTGGGCCTCGACCCGCTCGGTGACGTCCTGCTGGACGCCGATGTACTGGACGACGGCGCCGGCCTCGTCGACGACGGGCGCCAGGTGGCATTCGTTCCACCAGGTGCTGCCGTCGGCCCGGTGGTTGAGCAGCACCTCGCGGCACTCCCGGCCGGCGTCCAGCGCGGCCCGCATCCGGGCCACGGCGGCGATGTCGGTGTCCGGGCCCTGCAGGAACCGGCAGTTGCGACCCAGCACCTCCTCGGCGGGGACCCCGGACAGCCGCTCGAAGGCCGGGTTGACGTAGACGAGCGGCTGATCGGGCAGCCGCATGTCGACGATGGTCACGCCGTTGGTGGTCGCAGCCAGCGCGCGCTGCAGGAGCGCCTCGCCGGGGCCGCCGCCGGCGGTGCCGGCCAGCACCCGGCGCGCCCGCTCCGACGCGCGGTGGTCCGGGATGCCCGCCGGCCGCCCGGAGGTCCCCGCCGGGGAGAGCCGGCGGGGCGCGACCCGGCCCATCAGCGAGCGGGCGGCCCGGACGACGGTGTCCCGGTCGTAGGTGAGCGCGAACTCGAAGGTCCGCTCCAGGTCCCGCCCCTCGTCGTTCAGGTCGCGGGCCAGCAGCGCGGCGCTGAAGTGCGGGCTGAGGACGACGACATCCCACTCCCCGCGGACCGGGTCGTCGGGCCGCAGGTGGGCACCGCGCACCCCGGGCAGCGGTTCCACCGGCAGGTCCTCGCCGAGCGCGGCGACGAAGCCGACGCGGGACACGAGGTCCCGGTAACGCAGGGTGGTGGCCGGGGTGACGTGCCGGGCCTCCTGGAAGGCGGCGGCCACCACGCAGGTGTCGCCCAGGCGCATGGCCTGCCGCTCCAGCTGCTTGGACAGCTCGATGAGCAGCGCCTTGGGTGCCGTGCGCAACGGCACGTCGGCGGGCAGGCACTGGAAGGGCGAGATCTCCTCGTCGCCCACCTCGACCGGCTGCGGCGGGCGCAGCGCCAGCCGACCGACGGTCTGACCGGCGGCGGCACCGGTGCCCGGGCGGCCGAACAGCCAGCCCTGTCCGAGAGTGGCGCCCAGGGCGCGGGCCATCCGCAGGTGCGCGGCGTCCTCGATGCCCTCGGCCAGCACCAGCGCACCCGACGACTCGGCATAGGCGTTGACCGCGTTCATGATCTCGGCGATCGCCGGGCCGGGGCGCTCCTGCACCAGCCGCAGGTCGAGCTTGACCACATCGGGGCGCAGCAGCGGCATGAACGCCAGCGAGAGGGACTCCGCGCCGACGTCGTCCAGCGCCACGCCCCAGCCGAACTCGCGGACCCGGTCGACGGTGCGCAGCAGTTCGGCCGGCCGGGCCGCCAGGGCCCGCTCGGTGATCTCCATGACCACCCGCAGGTCGCCGGGCACGTCGGCCACGCTGCGGGCCAGCTCGGCCAACGATGCGTCGTCCAGCACCTCGGGCTCGACGTTGACGAACACGGTCAGCGGGGCGAACAGCCCCTGCTGCACCGCGCCACGGAAGGCGGCGGCGCGGCAGACTGCGTCCAGCTCGGCCAGGCACCCGGCTTCCCGGGCCGCGGCGAACAACGCGTCCGGTAAGCGCAGGGCGCCTTCGGGCCCGCGGGCCAGGGCCTCGTAGGCGACCACCCGGCCGCTGTCGATCTCGACGATGGGCTGGAAGAGGCTGTGCACCTCGCCCGCCCGGACCACTCGACGGGCGGCGGTCACCGGATCCTCCTGGAGATGCTCCACGCTGGGGGACATCGGAGACCGCCGCGCCGCGGTGGAGTCTGACAACATCGCCCTGCCTCGAAGAGGTGAGCCCGGCGGCGCCGGCCCCCAGGGGCACGGTGACCGGGCGGGACCGCCAGGTTCGACGGTCGGGGGGACGATGGCCACGAACGACGAGTTCGAACTGCCCACCTGGGCGGCGCTGCCGGCCCGGCCGAACGAGGCGTTCGACGCCCTGGCGCGGACGGTCGCCGAGACGCTGTCGGTGCCCATCGCCGTGGTCGTCCTGGTCAGCAAGGGTGGGCAGGTGTTCCCCGGTGCCGTCGGGCTCCCTCCGGAGGTGGACGCCCGCCGGTCGACGCCGCTGAACCAGTCGCTGAGCCGGCAGGTCGTCGGCACCGGACGTCCGCTGGTGGTGCCGGACGCGCTGGCCGATCCCGACGTGCGGGACCACCACACGGTCCACGCGCTGGGGATGCGTGCCTACGCCGGTGTCCCACTGCTGGACGTGCAGGGCCACCCGCTGGGCGTGCTCTGCGCCATGGACACCCAGGCGCGGGAGTGGTCACCGCGGGAGCTGCAGGTGCTGGGCGAGGTGGCCGACCATTGCTCCCGGCAGCTGCAGCTGCACGCGCTCGAGCTCGCCGGGCGGGAAGCGCAGGCCACCGCCGAACGGGCCGCCATCGCGGCGCAGCGGACCGCGCGGACCGCGCAGGCGGCGTTCGAGGCGGCCGAGTCCGAGGCCGACCGCACGCGGGTGGTCGCCCGGTTGAGCAGCGCCGTGCTCGGCGTGGAGACCTTCGAGGGCCTGCTACGGGTCGTGGACCGGCTGATCCGCTCCCCGCTGGGGGCCGCGGTGGCCCTGGTGGGGCTGGCCGAGCCCGGCACCACGCTGCTGCAGGCACACTCGACCGGACCGTCGACGCTGTCCGCCCACCGCATGGTGCTGCACCTGGACGACGCGCACCCGCTGGCCGTGGCGATCACCGAGCGCCGGCTGGTCACCGTGGCCACCCCGGAGGAGGCCGACCGGCTCTTCCCCACAGCGCGGTGGCTGCCGGACCCCTGCCACGAGTCGGCGCTGGCCGTGCCACTGCTACTGGGGCAGCACGCCTCCTCCGGGGCCCTGTTGCTGAGCTGGCCAGGCCGGCGCGAGCTCGACGGGGCGCTGTGCACCGTCGCCGCGGACCTGGCCCGGCACCTGGCGCACGCCCTCGACACGGTGCTGCTGGCCGCCGCACGCCAGCGGCTGGAGCGCTCGCTGCCGGCGGCGGCCAGCTGAGCGATCAGCCGGGGTGGACCGGGCCGGGATGCCGCCGTTCAGCGACCGCCGACGGAGACCTCGAACTCGACCTGGCTGACGTCCGGGCGCAGGCGGCTGAAGGAGTGGACCAGCGGGTGCCCGGCGCCGTCGCGGACCGTGGTGCGGACGACGAGCAGCGGCGACCCGGCGATGACCTGGAGCAGTTCGGCCTCGTCGGCCGCCGCCGTCCCGACGTCGACCACGATGCGGGCGTGCGCCAGTTCGGCCTGGTACTCCCGGCGGAGGAACTCGTACAGCGAGCCGTGGCCGAAGTCCTCGGTGGCGGCCTTGGGGTAGGTGCCGGCGGGCAGGAAGCTGCGGACGACGTGGTTGGGGAGCCCGTCGACGCTGCGCAACCGGATGAGCTCGACGACGTCCTCGGCGGTGCCCACGCCCAGCTCCGTGGCGATCGCCGGAGCCGCCGGGACGATGCGCTGCTCCAGGACGGTGGTACCCACCTGGGCGCCCTGCTCGGTCATCACCGAGTGGAACCCGGCGATCCGGTGGACGAAACTCTCGCGGTACTCGTGCCGGATGCCCGGCCGGCTGACGAAGGTGCCCCGACCCTGCTCTCGGACCAGGTGCCCGTCGGCGACCAGGCCGTCGACCGCACGGCGCAGGGTGATCCGGCTGACGCCGTACTCGGCGCAGAGCACCGGCTCGGGTGGGAGGAGGGTGTGTTCCGGCAGCGACGAGGCGCGGCGGCGGAGCGCCTCGCGCACGGCGAGGTACTTCGGCCCCGCCTCGGAACTCGACACACCTGAAAGGTACTGCACGATGAGACGTCTAGACGTCATGACGTACGGTGCATCCAGCAGCCCCACCCGATCGAAGGAGACCGCGTGCGTATCGGAGTCCTGACCGGCGGCGGCGACTGCCCGGGCCTGAACGCTGTGATCCGGTCGGTGGTGCGCACGTCGGAGCTGACGTACGGCAGCGAGGTGGTCGGCTTCCGCAACGGCTGGCGCGGGCTGCTGGAGGACGAGTCGACCCCGCTGTCGATCCCCCGGGTCGACGGCCTGCTCACCCGCGGCGGCACCACGCTGGGCTCGGCGCGGGTGGCCCCCGAACGGCTGCACGACGGCATCGACCGGATGCGCGAGGTGCTGGCCGCGCACCACGTCGACGTCCTGGTGCCGATCGGCGGGGAGGGGACGCTGACCGCCGCGGCGATGCTGTCCCGGGAGGGCGTGCCGGTCGTCGGGGTGCCCAAGACCATCGACAACGACATCGACGGCACCGACCTGACCTTCGGCTTCGACACCGCGGTCAGCATCGCCACGGAGATGATCGACCGGCTGCACACCACCGCGGAGTCCCACCAGCGGGTGCTGCTCGTGGAGGTGATGGGCCGGCATGCGGGCTGGATCGCACTGCACGCCGGGCTGGCGTCGGGTGCGCACCTGACCCTGGTGCCCGAGGAGCCTTTCGACGTCACCGAGGTGTGCGAGCTGGTGACCAACCGCTTCGACCGCGGTGACTCGCACGTCATCGTCGTGGTGTCCGAGGGGGCCACCCCCAAGCCGGGCAGCATGCGACTGCGCGACGGCGGGCTGGACGAGTTCGGCCACCGGCGGTTCACCGGCGTGGCGCAGCAGCTGGGCGACGAGCTGGAGCGGCGGACGGGCAAGGAGGTCCGCACCACGGTGCTCGGCCACGTGCAGCGTGGTGGCACGCCCACGTCGTTCGACCGGGTGCTGGCCACGCGGTTCGGCCTGTACGCGACCATCGCCGCCCACGAGGGGAGGACCGGGCAGATGGTCGCGCTGCAGGGCACCCAGATCCGGCTGGTCCCGCTGGCCGACGCCGTCGCCCGGCTGAAGACCGTCCCCGCGGCCCGGCTGGCCGAGACCGCCGCTTTCACCGGCTGAACACCTCGTCGCCCTCCGGACGACACCGCGGTCACGTGCCGTCCCCTGCTGCGCTGATGGGCCCCTTCCCGTCCGGCCTCGGGGAGGCCTCCGGCCCCCGCTCCGCCGGGCGGCCCTACCGGCGTCCTCACCACCGCCACGTGAAGCCGACGACGCACTCGCCGTCGGGAGCCAGCTCCACCGACGCCTGACCGCCGACGAGCCGGACCGGCACCGTCTCGTCCGGCTCGGTGGCCTCGACCGACGTCCACCGGCCGCGCGCCACCTCCGGGGGCTGGACCGCCTCGTCGAAGCGCACGGTCATCGCGAGGTGCCGGACGGAGGCCGAGACGCCGCGCCGGAACTCGGGGGCCGGCGGCTGGGGGTAGGCGAAGACGGTCTCGTACTCCAGGTGCGCCGTCTGGCCGGGCAACAGGGGCTGCGGAAGCACGATCTCCACGGCGCACAGCGGTGTGCCCGCCACCCGGAACGCGGTGGTCGGCGTGCCGCCGCTCAGCACGGCCACCGCGGCGTGGGGGGTGTCGAAGACGTAGTGGTAGCGGTCGGTCACCTCGACGGCCTCCAGCAGCTGCCGGGTCACGTGCAGGCGCGGGGACCGGTCGGCCCCTACCTCGTGGTGCTCGGCGACCTGCAGCGTGCGTGCGGTGCGTCGGGGCATCGCCCGCTCGCCGGCCAGCGCGGTCGCCACGACGAGCCGGCCGGAGGTCGCGCGGCCGCGACGCAGCGCCCGCAGCTCGTCGGCGTGCTCGGGGGTCAGCGCGAACGCCGCGATGAACAGCTCGAGGGTCCGGTCGGACAGCCGCTGGCCGTTCAGCGCCCGGCCGACCCGGTTCTCCAGGCTGCGCGGCCGGTGTTCGGCACCCACCTCGCCGGACTCGTAGAGGTGAGC
>JAOPWG010000291.1 GCA_025965775.1 Modestobacter sp.
CGGCCGCTGGCCGCGGACCTGGCCGCCCGCGGCTGGGCGGCGGTGGCCGTCGAGTACCGCCGGGTCGGCGCCGGGGGTGGCTGGCCGCAGACGCTGCAGGACGTGGCGGCCGCCGTCGACCTGCTGCCCGACCTGCCCGGCGCACAGCGGCTGGACCTCACCGACGTCACCGTGGTCGGCCACTCGGCCGGCGGGCACCTGGCGGCCTGGCTCGCCGGTCGGGGCCGGCTGCCGGCGGACGCGCCGGGTGCCGGGCCCCGGGTGCCGGTGTCGGCCGCGGTCCTGCAGGCCGGCGTGCTCGACCTGACCCGCGGCCACGAGCAGCAGCTGGGTGCCGGGGCCGTGGCCGAGTTCCTCGGCGGCGCTCCCGACGTCGTCCCCGACCGGTACGCCACCGCCGACCCGGTACGGCTGCTGCCCACCGGCACGGACGTGTTGTGCGTGCACGGCACCGGCGACGACGCCGTGCCCCTGGAGCAGAGCCGGCGCTATGCGGCCGCCGCGACCGCGGCCGGTGACCGGGTGGAGGTGGTCGCCCTCCCCGGCGACCACCGGGTGGTGATCGACCCCGCGGGGGAGGCCTGGCAGCGCGCGGTGGACTGGCTGGCGGCTCGACGGACAGCAGCCCCGGACCGCACTACGCTGGGCCCGTGACAGAGACCAGTGCGCAGCCCGGCGCCCGCAGCTGGCTGTCCCGGAAGCTGCAGAAGCTGACCGCGGACGACCGGACGATCGATGCCGAGGCACTGCAGTCGGAGGTCGCGACCGCCGGCTGTGCGCCGGTGAGCGCCTGCCGGAAGGGCGACGTCGTCACGGTGACCGGCCGGTTGAAGTCGGTCGTGTACACGCCCCGGGAGACCGTGCCCACGCTGGAGGCCGAGCTGTTCGACGGCTCCGGTTCGTTGACCCTGGTCTGGCTGGGCCGCCGCCGCATCCCGGGCATCGAGCCCGGGCGCACCCTCACCGCCCGGGGGCGCTTCGCCGCCTTCGAGGGCCGTCAGGTGATCTACAACCCCTGGTACGAGCTGAGCGCCGGGTGACGTGCCGGCGGTGATCGCGCGGCCATGGGGGAGCGGGCAGTGAACGACGCAGCAGAGGGCCCCCGGGCCGCCTTCGACCGGCACCTGGTGCTGGACCAGCTCGGCGGCTGGCGGGGCATGCTCGACGCCACCCTGCCCACCGTCGCCTTCGTCATCGCCCATGCCCTGGGCGGCCTGCGGCAGGGCATCTGGGCCGCGCTGGGCGCGGCCGTGCTGGTCTTCCTGCTGCGGCTGGTGCGCCGGCAGAGCGTCCAGCAGGGCATCAGCGGTCTGTTCGCCGTCGCCGTCGCGGTGGCCATCGCCGCCGCCTCGGGTCAGGCCCGCGACTTCTTCGCCCTCGGCCTCGTCCGCAACGCCGGCACCGGGCTGGTCCTGCTGGCTTCCATCGTCGTCCGCTGGCCGCTGGTCGGGGTGATCGCGGAGTTCCTCGCCCCCAGCCACCTGGGTGCCATGGCCTCGCACTCACTGCCCTCGGTGCGCGGCCGCCTCGCCCAGCGGTGCGCTCCGCTGCAGCCGGTCGAGCCGGCGGCGCCGGGCGCCGGTGACGCGGCCGCCGGCCCCGACGCCGAACCGGAGCTGCACTGGCGGCAGGACCGGCGGATGCTGCGCGCCTACACGTGGCTGACCGTGCTGTGGGCCGGGGTCTTCCTGCTCCGCGCCGCCGTGCAGTGGATCCTCTACCAGCGCAACGACGTGGAGCTGCTGGGCAGCACCTCCCTGGTGCTGGGCCTGCCGGTGACTGCGCTGGAGCTGGTGGTCACCCTGTGGGTGGTCGCGCGGCTGCACCGCCACCGCACCGGAGCAGCGGCGAGCGGTGCCGGGGACGAGCAGGAGCGCCCCGTCTCCTGACCTCGGCCCCCGCCGGGCCCGGGCCCGGCGGAGGGTCAGCAGCTCCCGTCGGCGCAGAGCATCTGCTGCAGCTCTTCCTCGATGTCGCCGTGGGTGACGAACAGCAGTTCGTCGCCGGCCTCCAGCGGCTCGTCGGCCTGCGGGGTGATGACCCGATCGCCGCGCAGGATGGTGGTGAGCACCGTTTCCCGGGGGAGGACGAGCTCGCGCACCGGCCGGCCCACCCACGGGGTGTCCTCGGCCAGGGTGATCTCGACCAGGTTCGCCGCCCCCTTGCGGAAGCTCATCAGCCGGACGACGTCACCGACGGTCACCGCCTCCTCGACGAGGGCGGCCAGCACGCGCGGGGTGGAGACGGCGACGTCGACGCCCCAGGCCTCGGTGTAGAGCCACTCGTTGCGCGGGTCCTTCACGCGGGCGACGACGCGGTTGACGGCGAACTCGGTCTTGGCCAGCAGCGAGACGACCAGGTTCTCCTTGTCGTCCCCGGTCGCCGCCACCAAGACGTCGCACGTGGCCAGCTGGGCCTCCTCCAGTGAGGTGACCTCGCAGGCGTCGGCCTGGACCCACTCGGCGCCCGGCACGGCCTTGGTGCGGACCTTGCGCGGGTCCTTCTCGATCAGCATGACGGTGTGCCCGTTGCCGAGCAGCTCGCCGGCGATCGAGCGGCCGACGGCTCCGGCACCGACGATGGCCACTCTCATGCTCGGTCCCCTCGTGCCGTGCGCATCAGTGCTGGCCTCCCTGGGGCGAGGCCCCGACGACCTCGTGCACCCGGCTGGTGATGTCGTCGGTGACGGCCACGATGAGCTGGTCGCCGTCCTGCAGCACGGTGCTCGCCGTCGGCAGCTGTGCGTCCCCGAAGCGCACCAGCCACGCAGCGCGCGCACCGGAGGCCGCCTCGAGGTCGGCCAGCTTCCGCCCGATCCAGTTCTCGGTGACGGTGACCCGCATGAGCAGGACCTTGCCGGTGGGCTCGCGCCAGAGCTCGCTGACCTTCACCGAGAGCAGCTCGCGCAGCAGACGGTTCACCGTCCACGGAACGGTGGCCACGCTCGGGATGCCCATGCGCTCGTAGACCTCCGCCCGCTTGGAGTCGTAGATGCGGGCGACGACGTGCTCGACGCCGAAGGTCTCCCGCGCGACCCGGGCGCTGATGATGTTGGAGTTGTCGCCGCTGCTCACGGCGGCGAAGGCGCCGGCGGAGTCGATGCCGGCGTCCAG
>JAOPWG010000340.1 GCA_025965775.1 Modestobacter sp.
AGACCCACGCCTCGCTGCGCGGCTACCTGCTGGAGGAGGCGCACGAGGCCTACGACGCGATCGTCGACGACGACCCGGTGGCGATGCGCGAGGAGCTCGGGGACGTCCTGCTGCAGGTCGCCTTCCATGCCCGGGTGGCGGCCGAGGCCGACCCGGACCGGCGCTTCGACGTCGACGACGTGGCCGCGGACCTGGTCGACAAGCTGGTGCGCCGGCACCCGCACGTGTTCGCGGACGCAGGTCCCCGTGATGTGGCGGCCGTGGAGCGGGGCTGGGACGAGGTCAAGAAGGCGGAGAAGCAGCGCCGCTCGCCGACCGAGGGCGTCTCGCGCTCCCAGCCGGCCACCTCCTGGGGCGCTGCGCTGGCCGGGCGGGCCCGGCGGGCCGGGCTGCCCACCCCGCCGGTCGGCGAGCTCACCGCTGCCGGCCCCGAGGAGCTGGGCCGCCAGCTGCTCGGGCTGGTGGTGGCCGCCCGCGAGCGCGGCTGGGACGCCGAGGACGCGCTGCGCACCGTCGTCCGCCGGTACGCCGAGGAGCTCGACGCGGCCGCACACGCCCGGCTGGTCTGACTCCGCGCAGGTCAGCGGAGAGTGTGGGGCAGGGCACCGTGGGTGACCGTGCCGAGCCCCTGCCGCCCCCTTGGCGTGGGGGACGGCCCCGGCCGTGAGGCGCCCGGGCCGCCCATCCCGGAAGGAGCCGATCCCCTGCTGTCCGCCACCGTCCCGTCCACCGCCTCCCCGTCGCTCGCCGACACCGTCGCCGCCGATCTGCAGCAGAGCACCTGGCTGATGGTGCTGGTCGTGTCCGGCGCCGCCGTCCTCGCCTGGCTGGTCGCCGTCGGCCTCGGTGCCGTGGTGTCCCGCCTCGCCGCGCGGTCGGCCGCGCTCGCCGACCTGTCCCGCCGCGGCCGCCGTCCCCTGCGCCTGCTGCTGGTCCTGCTCGCGGTCACCGCCGTGCTGGACGCGGCGCCCGGCCCGGGCTCCTGGCGGGACGCGGTGCTGCGGGTGGCCGGGCTGGCGCTGATCGGCTCGGTCGCCTGGCTGGTCGCGGTCGCCGCGTTCGTGGTCGAGGACCTGGCGCTGGCCCGCTACGACGTCGACGTCGTCGACAACCGGCATGCTCGGCGGGTGCGCACCCAGGTCTCGCTGGTGCGCCGGCTGACCGTGGCCGTCGTCGCCGTGCTCGCCGTCGCCGGCATGCTGCTGACCTTCCCCTCGGCCCGCGCGGCCGGCATCAGCATCCTGGCCAGCGCCGGGGTGCTCTCCATCGTCGCCGGCCTGGCCGCCCAGACCTCGCTGGCCAACGTCATCGCCGGGCTGCAGCTGGCGTTCACCGATGCCATCCGGGTCGACGACGTCGTCGTGGTGGAGAAGGAGTGGGGCCGGATCGAGGAGATCACCCTGACCTACGTCGTCGTCCACGTCTGGGACGACCGCCGCATGGTGCTGCCCTCCACGTACTTCACGACCACGCCCTTCCAGAACTGGACCCGCACCGAGTCCGCCGTCCTCGGGGCGGTGGAGATCGACGTCGACTGGACGGTGCCCTTCGACGCGATGCGCGCCGAGCTGGAGCGGCTGCTGGCCGGCAACGAGCTGTGGGACCAGCGGGTGCAGGTGCTCCAGGTGACCGACGCCATCGGCTCGGTGGTCCGGGTCCGCGCGCTGGTCAGCGCCAAGGACGGCCCGACGCTGTTCGACCTGCGCTGCCTGGTCCGGGAGGGGCTCGTCGGGTGGCTGCAGCGCGAGCACCCGAACGGCCTGCCCAAGGTGCGCAACGAAGGGGCCCCCGGAGCGTCGGTCGCGGCCTCGCCCGGCCGGCCGGCCGCTCCCGTCGAGACCCCGGCGCCGAACGCGGGGCTCTTCACCGGCAGCAGCGAGGCCCGGGAGCGCTCGCGGGCCTTCGCCGGGCCGAGCGACGAGGAGATGGCCGACCGCGCCCGCGCGGAGGACGACGGCCACCTGGCCACCGCGGGCGAGCGGGTGGGCAGCCGGACCTGACCGCCCCCGGTCAGCGGCGGCCGGTGGCCCGCGGGTCGGAGCCGAGCAGCTGCGGCAGCCAGAACAGCACCGCCGCTGACAGGCCGGTCGCCAGCAGGAAGCCGCCCACCCCGCTGCCGTCGACGTAGGCCCACAGCAGGCCCAGGACGGGGGCGACGAACGGGACGACGCCGTCCGCACGGGCCTGCCGGGCCAGGCCGAGGTCGGTGGCATCGGGGTCCACGTCGGCCTGCCGGACGTCCCCGCGCGGTGTCCGGGAGCGCAGCCGGCCCGACGGCCAGACCTCGGTGCCCCCGACCACCGGCAGCACGAGGCGATCCCGGCCCGGGTCGCCGTGCACCTGCAGGGCGGTGTCCGGGGCCAGCCGGTCCAGCTCCGGCGCCCAGTACACCGGCAGCCAGCGCAGCCCCGTCGGCGTCACCATCTCCAGCCAGCTGCGCACCACGAGCCCCTGCCGCGAGACGACGTGGGTGGCGGTCACCCGGGTGGACGGCCGGCGGCGCAGCCGCGGCCGGGTGACCAGACGGACGGCGGTCAGCCCACTGACGACCAGGAGGACGACGACCACCGCCACCAGGCCGAACACCAGGTCCGACAGCCTGCGGTACGCAGCGTCCCCGTCGGCGTGGACCGGCATCGGGTCGGGGCCGGCGGCGTCGGGGTCGTAGCGCACCGTCACCGGCGATCCGGTCGGCACGTCGACCCGGCGGGGGAGCAGCAGTTCGCCGGTGCGCTCCCGGCCGTGCTCGTCGGTGAAGGAGACGGTCAGTGCCCGGCCGTCCGGGGCGCCGCCGGTGGCGCTCACGGTGGCCTGGGTGGTGTTGGTGGCCGCCGCGAGCGGCGCCCGGGCGGCGGGCAGCCGCAGGGCGAGCAGCACCAGCGCCACCAGCCCCACGACCAGGACCGGGGCCAGCCCGAGCAGCAGTTGGCCGGCCGCGCGGCGGTGCCGGCGGGGTGCGGGCGGGGTGCTCATCACCGGCCATCGTCCCAGGCCGGGCCGTCCGTCGTGCCGGGACGCCGACCGATCGGGCGGCCGGGCCGGGCGGACCGATCGGCGCGGGTGTCCCGCAGGGGGTGCGAGCCTGGCTAGGCTGCTGGCCGTGGCAAGCATCGACGCAGTCGGCGCGCGGGAGATCCTCGACTCGCGCGGAAACCCCACCGTGGAGGTCGAGGTGGCCCTCGACGACGGGACCATCGCGCGCGCCGCGGTACCCAGCGGCGCCTCCACCGGCGCCTTCGAGGCGGTGG
>JAOPWG010000344.1 GCA_025965775.1 Modestobacter sp.
GGCTGTGCTGGGGGGCGTCGCCCATCCCGCCGTCGGTGGCCGAGCGGGCACAGCGGGTCTTCGGCCGCGTCCTCGCGCAGACCTACGGGCAGGCGGAGGCGCCGATGGCGATCACCCTGCTCAAGCCGGAGGAGCACGACCGGATCGGTTCGGCCGGCCGTGCCTACACCCTGGTCGAGGTCCGCGTGGTCGACGGCGAGGACCGCGAGGTGCCCACCGGTGAGGCCGGCGAGGTCATCACCCGCGGCCAGCACGTGATGAGCGGGTACTGGAACCGGCCGGAGGCCACCGCGGAGACTTTGCGCGGCGGATGGCTGCACACCGGCGACATCGGCCGGATGGACGACGAAGGCTTCCTGTACCTCGTCGACCGGCGCAACGACGTGATCATCTCGGGCGGCTCCAACGTCTACCCGCGCGAGGTCGAGGACGTGCTGACAGGCCACCCCGCGGTCCGCGAGGCCGCCGTCGTCGGGCTTCCCCACGAGCGGTGGGGAGAGACGGTGCACGCCGTCGTGTCGCTGCGCCCCGGCCTCCCGGCGCCGACGCAGGAGGAACTGCTCGGCTTCGCCGGCGAGCGCCTGGCGGGTTACAAGAAGCCGCGGTCGCTGAGCGTGTGGGAGGAGCTGCCCAAGAGCCCGGCCGGCAAGATCCTCCGCCGCAGCGTGCGTGACGCGGAGCGACCCGGGTGACCGGTCAGAACCGGGGCGCTCACCGGGCGCGCAGCTCCCGGCGGGCGATGACCATCTCGTGCACCTCGTCCGGGCCGTCGGCGATCTGCAGCAGCCGCGCCTGCGCGTAGAGGGCGGCGAGCGGGGTGTCCTGGCTGACCCCCATCCCGCCGTGCGCCTGGATCGCCCGGTCGACGACGTACCTCGTCACTTCCGGCACGGCCACCTTGATGGCGGCGATCTCGGTGCGGGCACCCTGGTTCCCCACGGTGTCGATCAGCCATGCGGTCTTGAGCACCAGCAGGCGGGCCTGCTCGATCCGGATGCGGGACTGGGCTATCCAGTGCTGGACGATGCCCTGCTCGGCCACCGGCCTGCCGAACGCGACGCGGGCCTTGACCCGGTCGACCATCAACTCGACGGCCCGCTCGGCCATGCCGAGCAGTCGCATGCAGTGGTGGATGCGACCGGGGCCCAGACGGGCCTGGCTCAGCGCGAAGCCGGACCCGGGTTCGCCGAGCAGATTCTCCGCGGGCACCCGGACGTCGTCGTAGTGGATCACCGCGTGCCCGCCGTGGGTGCCGTCGGTGTAGCCGAACACGCTGGTCGCGCGCTCGATCCGGACGCCGGCGGCGTCCAGCGGGACGAGGATCATCGACTGCCTGCGGTGCGGGTCGGCCTCGGGGTCCGTGACCCCCATGACGATGGCGACCCGGCACCGGGGGCTCATCGCGCCCGACGACCACCACTTGCGGCCCTGAACCACGTACCCGTCGCCGTCCCGCCTGATGGAGGTGGCGATGTTGGTGGCGTCGGAGGACGCAACCGCGGGCTCGGTCATCGAGAAGACCGAGCGGATCTCCCCGGCGAGCAGCGGCTCCAGCCACTCCGCCCGCTGGCGGTCGGTGCCGAACAGGGACAGCAGTTCCATGTTGCCGGTGTCCGGCGCGGATGAGTTCACCGCCTCCGGCGCGATCAGCGGGCTACGGCCGGTCAGCTCCGCCAGCGGCGCGTACTGCAGGTTGGTCAGCCCCGCGCCGTAGCCGTGGCGCTCGTGGTGCTCTCGCGGGAGGAACAGGTTCCACAGCCCCCGCGACCGTGCCTCTGCCTTCAGCTCCTCGATGACCGCGGGGGTGTCCCAGCCCGAGGTCTCGGCCTGTGCGGCGAAAACCGACTCACTCGGCACGACCCGCTCGTCGACGAAGGCGCGCAACTGCGCCGCCAGCTCGGTGGTGCGGCTGTCCGGCGCGAAGTCCATGGCGCCCTCCCGTCTTCGTCCGGCGCCGTCGCCAGACATCCGATGTCTGGGCCCGAACCCTAGTAGCGTCGCGCCATGGACGGCACAGCTCTGGTGATCGACGCCCTTCGTACCCCGGTGGGCCGGGGCAGGCCCGACGGCGCCCTGGGCGGGGTGCACCCGGTCGACCTGCTCGCCGGCGTCCTGGAGGCGCTGGTGACGCGGCTGGGTGTCGATCCCGGGGAGGTCGACGATGTGATCGCCGGGTGCGGCATCCCCGCGCGGGAGCAGGCCGGAAACATCGCCCGGCACGCGGTCCTGGCGGCCGGCTGGCCGACCTCCGTCCCGGGGATGACCGTCGACCGGAAGTGCGGCTCGTCGCAGCAGGCGCTGCACCTGGCCGCGCAGGCGGTGGCCAGTGGCGCGCAGGACGTCGTCGTCGCGTGCGGCGTGGAGATGATGGGGACCGTCCCCATGCGGGCCGACCGACAGGGCGCCGACGCCCAGGGCCCCCGGCTCCGGGCGCGCTGGCCCGAAGGGCTGGTGCACCAGGGGGTGTCCGCCGAACTGATCGCCGCGAAATGGGGGCTCACCCGCGACGACTGCGACGCCCTAGCCGCCCGTTCCCAGCAGCGTGCCGCCGCCACGCGTGCGGCTGGCCTCCTCGACCGTCACCTGGTGCCGGTGGTGACCGAGCGGGGAACGGTGACTTCCGACGAGGGCATCCGGGAGGGGACGACGCCGGAGACGCTCGCACGCCTGCGGCCCGCCTTCTTCGACGAGGCGACGGCGAAGCGCTTCCCGGAGATCACTTGGGTGGTCACCGCGGGGTCGTCATCGCAGGTGTCGGACGGCGCGTCCGCCGCCCTCGTGGTGTCCGAGCGTGCCGCCCGGAGGCTGGGGCTGGACGCCCGGGCCCGCGTGGTCGCCGGGACAGTGGTGGGGGATGACCCGATCATGATGCTGACCGGTCCCATCCCGGCCACCGGGAAGGTCCTCGCACGGGCCGGACTGGAACTCGGCGACCTCGACGCGGTCGAGGTGAACGAGGCGTTCGCGCCGGTGGTGCTCGCCTGGCAGGCCGAGTACGGCGCCGACCCGGAGCTGCTCAACGCGTGGGGTGGGGCGATCGCGTACGGCCACCCAGTGGGCGCGTCGGGCGGACGGTTGCTGGCGACCCTGCTCGATGTCCTGGATCAGCGGAACGGCCGCTACGGCCTGGTGACGATGTGCGAGGGCGGGGGGATGGCGAACGCGACGGTGCTCGAGCGGCTCTGACGGCACCGACGCCTCAGCCCGCGGGTTCGGTCAGCTGCTCGCGCAATCGCTGCAGGGTGGCGTCGTCGACGCCGTGTCGTCGGAGGAACCGGGGGACGCCGCCGTACTCGCTGTCGACCGCCGCGAGGAAGCGCTCCATCGTCGCCGCCTCCGTGACGCGCGCCTCGGCCGGCATGGCATCGAGCCGCTCGCCGTAGCTCTTCATCCGCCGTAGCTGGGCGAAGACCTCGGCCATGCGGTCGGTGCCCGCGGCGTACTCGGCGGCGATCACGTCGGCGGGGACGTAGACGGAGGCGAGGAGCATGGCGACGGCGACGCCGGTGCGGTCCTTCCCGGCCGCGCAGTGCACCACCGCGGGAAGCGCGCCGGGCTCGGCGAGCGCCTGGATGACGCCGGCGACAGCGTCGGGGGAGCTCTCGAGGTAGCCCAGGTAGTGCTGCACGATCACGTCGTGCTCGCTGGTGAACCGGGGCGTTGCATTGCCGTCCTGTTCGCTCCCTCGCACAAGGAAGGGCAGGTGGTGGTAGCGGTGCGGCACTTGAGCGAGCGCCCCCCGGCCCTCCACGGCCACCTCGTACGGCAATCTCAGGTCGACGACCGTTGCCAGCCCGACCTCCTCGGCGAGATGGCGGACCGAGGTGTCGGTGAGGAACTGCAGGGTGTCGCTCCGGTACAGCCGCCCGGGTCGGAGGCGACGTCCGTCGGCGGTGGGTAGTCCTGCCACCTCTCGGAAGTTCAGTGCGCCGTCCAGCGGGTTCAACGCCATGTGAGGACGATAGACGTCGGATCTTTGACCCCGCGGAGATCGGGAACGGGCGTCGCTCCCCGTCGCCCGAAGCAGACCGCGCAGGCATCGGACGGCGCGTCGTGGGGGGCAGAACTGGGCGCACGACCGTTCCTGGGACAGGGACACTCGGCAGTAGTGCCACAGGGGTGCGTCAGAACTACACCCGGCGATGTCACCCCCTCGTGCCAGCCTTCCGGTGTGAGCAGGTCTGCGTTGGGGGAGCACGGGCACGTGCCCGTGGGCAGGCTGTCCGACGGGGCTGCGGCGTTCGCTCCCGCCGGTCGGCTCGCCGTTGTCGATGGCGGGCGACGCGTCGTCTGTCACGCCTGTGGCGATCTCCTCACCCATCTGTCCACGGCGCATCTGCGACGGGACGGGCTGGATGGTTCGACCTACCGGCGCCGGTACGGGCTGCCGCAGCGGCCCCGAGAAGTGCAGCGTCGGCGATGACGCCGCGGGTCACCTCGTCGACCGGCAGGTGCGGCACGCCGGCATAGCGCGCGGCGCAGTCGGTGTGCAGCTCGTCGGCCGGCATGGCACAGGCCGGGCAGTCCGTCGACCAGCAGCCGCAGGTAGGGCGCCCAGGTCTTCTCGCTGTCGGGCAGGTCCCGGCGCATCGCGGCGATCGCCTCGGTGACCGCCAGCCGTACCCGGTAGACCTCCTCCTGGGCCGGCAGCATCGTCTCGATGTCGGCCGGGGCAGAGCCCTGGGCCAGGAGGGCGGTACGCATCGCCTCGCGCACGGCGTCGTTCGTCTCCACCGTGCTGGCGGCGGGGGTGATGGTCATGGGTGATTCTCCGTTCGTGGCTGCGGCGCCGGTCGTGCCGCGAGGCAGGGAAAGGTGCGGGTCAGCGGACGATGCGCAGTCGCCCGCTGGCGCCGGTCGCGCCGACGCCGGTCGTGCGGTGTCCGTGGCGTCCGGGGCAGTCGCGCCCTGGGCGACGGTGGCCTCCGCGGAACCGTCGACGTCTGGTGCGGCTGGGGCGACGGTGGGGCGGCGCAGCCCGCGGGCAGGCCGGCGATGCCTGCCGACAGCCGGCTGGCCGCGGTCAGGGTGCCCGTGGCCCGGTCGGGGTCGAGCACCGCGAACACGTCGGGGCCGTCGGGGCTGCAAGTCGCGATCGTTCTCGGTTATGCAGAGGCCGGTGAACCTACCGTGGCCGCG
>JAOPWG010000353.1 GCA_025965775.1 Modestobacter sp.
CCGACGCCGTAGCCGCCGCCCGCGGACGGGGCGCCAGACCGGTCCAGGCCGCTCGCCAGCGGTCGAACGCTTCTGCCGTCAGGGGCGGGGACAGGTGGTAGCCCTGTGCAACGTCGCAGGAGTAGCCGGCCAGGCTCTCGAGGACCGCGACGCTCTCGACGCCTTCGGCCACAGCGGTGAGCCCGAGGTTGTGCCCGAGCTCGACGACGCTGCGCACGATCGTCTGGTTGCTCGAGTCCTCCTCCATGGCACTGACGAAGGAGCGGTCGACCTTCAGCTCGCTGATCGGCAGGTTCTTGAGCTGGCCGAGGCTGGTGTAACCGGCGCCGAAGTCGTCGACGGCCAGGTCGATACCGAGTGCGCTGAGCCGTTCCAGCACAGCCTTGGCACGCACCGGGTCGGTCATGATCGCGCTCTCCGTGACCTCCAGCGCGAGCAGTCGCGCCGGCACCTGGTGGCGGGCGAGCAGGTCCACGACGACGCGCTCGAGCCGGTCGTCGAGCAGGTTGCGGACCGAGAGGTTGACCGCGACCTGCAGCGGTGCCCCGGCATCGGCCCAGCGGCGGGCCTGCGCGAGCGCAAGATCGAGGACGCGGGTGGTCAAGGGCCCGATCAGGCCGGTGTTCTCCGCCAGCGGGATGAAGCCGTCGGGCGGGATCAGGCCGCGTTCCGGGTGCTGCCAGCGCACCAGCGCCTCGGCGCCGCACACCTTCCCGGTCCTGAGGTTCACCTTGGGCTGGAAGTGCAGGAACAGCTCGTCGCCGGCCAGGGCCCGGCGCAGGTCTCCCAGCAGGGCCAGCCGCTCGGGACTGTGCCCGTCACTGGCCGGGTCGTAGACCTGCACGCCGAGGCTGCGCTGCTTGGCGACGTACATCGCGATGTCCGCGCGCTGCATCAGCGCCGCCGGGTCGTCGCCGTGCCGGCCGGAGAGGACGACCCCGATGCTGGCCTCGACATCCAGGTCCACCCCGTCGACCGAGAAGGGGCGCCCCAGGGCGACGTGCAGCTTCTCGGCGACCGCGACGGCAGCCTCCACAGTGTCGATCCCGGGGAGCAGCACGGCGAACTCGTCGCCGCCGAGGCGGGCGACGGTGTCGTCGGGACGCAGCACGCCGGTCAGGCGGGGCCCGACCAGGGCGAGCAGTTGGTCCCCGACGTGGTGACCGAGGGTGTCGTTGATCTCCTTGAACCGGTCCAGGTCGATCAGCAGCAGTCCCGTCGCCCGGCCGGTGCGGAGACCGCCGCCCAGTGCCTGACCGAAGCGGTCGGCGAGCAGCGCGCGATTGGGCAGCCCGGTGAGGGCATCGTGCAGAGCGCGGTGCTCCAGCTCCCGCTGCAGGGACTGTCGCTCGGTGATGTCGTGTCCGGTCAGCACGAGTCCCCGCACCGCGGGGTCGCTGCTGAGGTCCTGCACCGTCACCGTGAAGGTCCGCGGCCCGGCTCCGGTCAGCACCCGCAGTTCGAGCATCGCGTTGCGCTGCTCCCGCACCTCCTGCAGCGCAGAGACCAGCGCATCGCGGTCGTCCTCGTGCACGATGCAGATCAGGTCTGCCGCGCCCGATCCGGAGGATTGCAGGAGACGTTCGGCGGAGGGGCTCCGGTAGCCGATGCGACCCGCCCGGTCGGTGACCAGCACCAGGTCCGAGGAGCGGTCGACCAGCGCCCGGTAACGGGCCTCACTGCGCCGTTCGACGGCTCGGCGCATCTGCTGCCGCCTGCGGCGGCTCTGCGCCAGGGCGGTCAGCGCCAACGACAGAAGAACGGTTCCGACGACGCCCCAGTCGCTGCGTCGCTGGGCCTGGGTCGCGGCCGCCGACACCTCATGGCCGTGCTCCTCGATCGCCGTCAGCACGGCCTCGAAGGCCGGGTCCACGCGGGTCTCGTCGACCTCCTGCGCCTGCTGGTCCTCCCCCGCCGCGAGCAGGCCCAGTTCCTCGTCGACCGCGGCGACGTACTGCTCGTGCAGTGCTGTGAGGGCCGCAGCGTCGTGCTGGTGGGCCGCACCCACCCCCTGCGTGGTCGCCCCGGTGATGAGGGAGCGCGCCCGATCACGGGATGCGGCCAGCTCGTCGCTGATCCCCGCAGGCGTCACTCGACCGCTGATCGCCCGCCACTCGAGGGCGTCCTCCGTCCGCAGCTCGGCCACCAGCGTCTGCAGGTCACGCTCCACCCGGACCCCGCGCTCACCGAGGTGCTTCAGGTTCAACGTCACCAGGGCCGCGAGTCCGAACACGACCACCGCCAGCACCGCGGTCAGCACGGTCGGCCACGTCAGCCGCATCGTGCGCCGCCTGGGGCGTGTGCCAACTGTTCTCTCGTCCACACCGACTCATCGGCGTTTCCCATCTCGGACTGGCTCCCCCAAAGGGGTCATCCCGGCGGACCGGTCCAGCGGCTGGACCCGTAGGCCGGCTTGCCGGGCGCGTCGCCGGCCCTCGAACGCCTGCTCCGGACGGCGGCGCCACCGCCCTCGCCCGTCTCGGTACTCGGAACCGGCGGATGCGGCCGTGACCTGCGACGCCGGCCAACGGCCCGTGCATGTCACGACCGCCGCGATCGACCAGAGGCGCGCCCCCTGGCGCTGCGGGGGTGACGCGACCCCCGCAACGCGGTCCGGCCCCGACCCGCGGGTGCGGGTCGGGGCCGGAGCCGTCGTACTGGTGCGCGGGTCAGCTCGCCCGGCGCCGCGAGGCGACGAGCAGGCCGGCGCCGGCCAGGAGGGCCAGCAGACCGCCGCCGACGAACGGCAGAGCCGAGAAGCCGGTGTAGGCCAGGCCGCCCGTGGCGGTGGCGGCCGTGCCCCCGGAGACGGTGATCGCGGTGACCAGGTAACGCGGGTTGCCGTTGGCGTCGACGCCGGCGGCGACCAGGTGGTGCTCGCCGTTGACGAGACCGGCCGGCAGCGTGACCGTGGCGGTGAACGAACCGTCAGCATCGGCGACGGCGGAGCCGACCTTGGTGGGGGTCGAGTAGACGATGAGGTCGACCGTCGAGCCGGGCAGGTAGCCCGAACCGGTCAGGGTGACGTCCTGACCGGCCGTGACGGCGTTGTCCGAGTCGTTCGTCTGGATCGTCCCGTCGGCGGAGGGCACCGTCGCCGGCTCGGCCGGGAAGGGGACCGTGCCACTCGACACGCTGCCCGAGGGCGCACCCGGATTGCCGTGGTCATCCAGCGGGACGACGACGATGCCGTAGGTGTGACCGGACTCGACACCGATCAGGCAGGTCCGGTCGTCCGCGGTGGTCGTGCAGGCGTTGCCGCCGTTCTCCCCGGCGCTGAGGTAGACCTCGTAGCCGGCGATCGGGTACGTGCCGGCAGCCGTCGGGGCGGACCAGATGACCTTCAGCGACCCGGCCCCGGCCGTGACGACCACGTTCGTCGGAGCGCCGGACGGCTGGGCGGGCGTCCCGGTCGCAGCCGCGCTGGGCGCGCCACCACCCACGGTGTTCGTCCCACGCACCCGGACGCTGTACTCCGTGCCGTTGGTCAGGCCGGTGACGACACCGGTCAGCGCGGCGCTGTACTGCTCCTGCGCGGTGGGCTGGAACGACGCCCAGTCCCCGCCGTCCAGGCTGTACTGCCAGCCGGTGGGGTCGTTGGTCCCGTCCGACTCACCGGGGAAGAAGCGCAGGTCCAGCGAGCCGTCGCCGCCCCGGACACTGAGGTCGGTGGGTGCGGTCGGGACAGCAGGCTGCGACACGATCACGTCGGGGGTCACACAGGTGACCGTGCCGCCGATCACGCCGGCGCCGGTGCCGGAGGCCGGGCCGACACTGGCCAGGGCGTCAGCGTTGTTGGTGGAGACGCCGCCGCCACTGCCACCCATGACGCCCGAACCGTCACCACCGGCGGCACTCACGTACGGGGCGGTGCTGGCCCCGGAGAGGAGCACCTCGGAGGAGGCGCCACCGCCACCGCCGAAGGTGTCGCTGACCATGTCGTAGGCGCCATCCGTGCCGCCACTGCCCGGGATGCCCGAGTCGTTGGTGCCGCCCGTCCCGTTGGCCTCGGTGGCGTAGCTGGCGTCGCCCCCCATGTCGCCGGGGTAGAGGTCGAACACCTGACCGTCGGACGCCGTGGTCGTGACGACGTAGTGATCGGCGGGGTTGGCCGCAATCGCACCGTCGATGTCCGCCCCGGCGCCGCCGGCACCGCCGACCAGGTCCCAGTCGACGGTGCAGTCACCGGACATCGTGAGCCGCGTGATCCCGGGCTGGTCGGCGGCGGCTCCACTGTCGGTGGAGAAGGTGTAGGTGGTCGTCGCCGCCGACGCGACGCCGGTAACGCTGAGGACTGCGGTGGACAAACCGATCGTGGTGGCGGCCAACAGGCCGGCAGCGCGACGGGATGGAGACGTAAAGCGCACGTCGGACTCCCCGTGAAGAAGATGCCCGGTTCGCCGGGCTCGTGGTCCGCGATCCGGACGCAGGGACGACTGGACCACTCAGCGATCCCTCAGCCGCCACCCGCCGAGCCGGTGGTGCGTCGCGTTACCGAATCGTGATGTGTGCACATTTACCCAGCTCAGAGGCAGGATCAGCCAGCAGATAAGGCCGAAGCTGAGCCGTAAGTGCAGTTCTGAGGAGCAAGTACTGGGCATCATGTCCGGTGAAATAGCCGAACTCTGCCATCGGGCATGATCCGGGGCCGGGCGGTGTTCTCATCAACGATGTCCGTGCCAGCCGCGTCGACGTCCCCCTTCTGACACCGATCCAAGGACACTGCCTGCCTGTGACCGTCCCCCCGACGTCCCCGCCCCGCCGCCGCGCGCGCAGCGCCGCCCGCGAGTCCCTGACCCGCGACGCCGACCGCGTCGCCGCGCGCGACGAGAAGCGCGCCCAGCAGCTCTGGGTCGACGGCGCCGCCCCGACGCTGCCGGTCCGGGCCTCCCGCCCCGAGGAGGTCGTCTTCCACCTCGGGCCCACCAACTCCGGCAAGACCTACGACTCCCTGGTGGCGCTGGCCCGCACGGGCTCCGGCGTCTACGCCGCCCCGCTCCGCCAGCTCGCCCACGAGGCCTACGCCCGACTGTCCGAGCAGCTCCCGCCCGGCACCGTCGGCCTGTCCACGGGCGAGGAGGAGATCGACCCGATGGCGCCCATCGTGTGCTGCACGGTGGAGAAGGCCCCGATGCGCGGCGAGCTCCTGGTCCTCGACGAGTCGCACTGGGTGGCCGACCCCGACCGTGGCCACCACTGGGCGCGCCTGCTGCTGACCGGTGACTACCGCGAGATGCACCTCATCTCGGCCGCCGAGGCCTACCTGCTGCTCAAGCCGCTGGTCGCCGACGCCAAGCACGTCACCGTGGTCAACCACAAGCGGTTGTCCCGCCTCGACGTCCTCCGGGCGCCGGTCCGCCCGAACGTCGTACGGCCGCAGACACTCGTCGTCGCCTTCTCGCGCAAGGCCGTCTACGCCGTGGCCGCCGAGCTCGACCAGCACCGGCCGGGCAAGGTCGGCGTCCTCTACGGCGCCCTGCCCCCGGCGACCCGCCGCGACGTCATCGAGCGGTTCACCACCGGTGAGCTCGAGGTCCTGGTCACCACCGACGTGATCGGCCACGGCATCAACGTGCCGGCCACCACCGTGCTGTTCGCCGAGACCACCAAGTACGACGGCACCGAGCTGCGCCCGCTGCGCACCTGGGAGACGGCCCAGATCGCCGGCCGGGCCGGCCGCTACGGGCTCACCGGGCACGGCCAGGTCGGCATCCTCATCGGTGTCGCCGGGCTCAAGCCGTCCCAGGGGCTGCTGATGGCCGGGGCGGAGGTCGCCCGCGGCGACGCGGTCAGCGACCTCCCCCGCCGCGCGCCCCGCCTGCGCCCCGAACTCGACGACCTCGGCGCCTTCGAGCCGGTCGACCTGCCGGAGGCGCTCACCCGGTGGATGGCCTGGGCCCGCACCGCCACGCGTGACGAGGCGATGACCGCCGACGACGTGACCAGCCTCGTCGTCCGGGTCAACGCCCTCCTGCCGCTGCTGCAGGGACCGCTCGGCGCCGCCGGCGACCTGGACACCGTCTGGCGGCTGGTCAACCTGGCCATCGACTACAACCCGCCGCGCCGCACCCGCTGGCTGGTGCTCGCCCGCGCCGCCCTGGAGCACGCCGTCGGCCTGCCCGTGGCCCCGGAGACGGTACTGCCCGACCTCCCGGTGGGTGGCAGCGTCGAGGAGTTCGAGCAGGCCGCCGCGGCGGCCCGCGACGCCCAGACCCTGCTCCGCCAGGTCCCCGGCGTCGCCGGCCTGAGCAGCGACGACGCCGCGTGGGTCGAGGAGGAGTGCTCCGAGACCATCCCCGAGATGCTGCCGGGCGCCATCGACCTGGTCCGGTCCGGGAAGTGCGTCGAGTGCGGCGCCGCGATCGCCCCGTGGTTCAGCACCTGCCGGCCGTGCAGCTTCCGCGGTGCCGACCGCGGCGACCGGGACCGGCGTCCCGGTGGCCACGGCCGTCCG
>JAOPWG010000363.1 GCA_025965775.1 Modestobacter sp.
TGCTCGTCGACACCGCGGTCGTGGGCAACCTGGGCACCGTCTCCCTGGGCGGCCTGGCCGTCGGCGGCGGGCTGCTGGCCTACGTCGCCGCGCTGCTGAACTTCCTGGCCTACGGCACGACCGCCCGGGCCGCCCGCCGGGCCGGTGCGGGGGACCGGGCCGGCGCGGTCGAGGAGGGCGTGCAGGCCACCTGGCTGGCCGCCGGTCTCGGCGTCCTGCTCGCGGCGGCCTTCCAGCTCCTCGCCGGGCCGCTCACCCGGCTGCTGGCCGGTGGCGCCGGACCGGTCGCCGAGGCTGCCGAGCAGTGGCTGCGCGTGGCCAGCCCCGGGTTGCCGCTGCTGCTGGTCGCGCTGGCCGGCAACGGCTGGCTGCGCGGGGTGCAGGAGCTGCGCCGCCCGGTGCGCTACGTCCTCGCCGGCAGCCTGGTCAGCCTGGTGCTCTGCCCGCTGCTGGTGCACACCGCCGGGCTCGGGCTGGTCGGGTCGGCGCTGGCCAACCTGGCCGGCCAGGCGGTCTCGGCGACCTGCTTCGGCTGCGCCCTGGTTCGCGAGCTGACCCGGCAGGGCATCCCCTGGCGCCCGCGGTGGGCCGCGCTGCGCGCGCAGCTGCTGCTGGGGCGGGACCTGCTGGTGCGTGCCGCCGTCCTCCAGTTCGCCTTCGCCGCGGCGGCCGCCGTCGTCGCCCGGTCGGGCACCGCCGAGCTCGGGGCGCACCAGGTCGCGCTGCAGCTGTGGCTGTTCCTGGCCCTGGTGCTCGACGCCTACGCGATCGCCGCGCAGACCCTGGTCGGGCACGCGCTGGGCGCCGGGCGGCCGGAGGACGCGCGACGCACGGCCCGCCGGGTCTCTGCCTGGGGGCTGGGCACCGGGGTGGTCGTGGCCGCCGCCCTCCTGGCGCTGCGCCCGGTGCTGCCGCCGCTGTTCACCGACGACGCGGCGGTGCTGGCGCAGGCCACGGTCGTGTGGTGGTTCCTGGCGCTGATGCAGCCGCTGGCCGGGGTGGTCTTCGCCCTGGACGGCGTGCTGATGGGCGCCGGGGACGTCGCCTACCTGCGCACCGTCACCATCGGGTCGGCCCTGGTGGGTTTCCTCCCGCTGTCGCTGCTGTCCGGCTGGCTGGGCTGGGGGCTGCCCGGGGTGTGGACCGGGCTGACCCTGTTCATCGTGCTGCGCCTGGTCGCCGTCGGGGTCCGGGTCGCGGGCGACAGGTGGCTGGGTGAGCCAGGGACGGTTGCTGGGATCCTGGGCACGTGAGTCCCCGCCGTCCCGACGCCGACGTCCCGCCGTCCCTGCTGCTGGTCGACAAGCCCGCCGGGATGACCTCCCACGACGTCGTGGCCCGGGCCCGCCGGGTGCTCTCGGTGCGCAAGGTCGGCCACGCCGGGACCCTCGACCCGATGGCCACCGGGCTGCTGGTGCTCGGCGTCGGCGCGGCCACCCGGCTGCTGGGCCACCTGAGCGGCTCGGACAAGACCTACGACGCCACCATCCGGCTGGGCCAGACCACGGTCACCGACGACCGGGAAGGCGAGGTCACCGCCACGACGTCGGCGGCCGGGCTGACCGAGGACGCCGTCCGCGCCGCCCTCGCCGGGCAGGTCGGGCCACTGCAGCAGGTGCCCTCCTCGGTGAGCGCCGTCAAGGTCGACGGCCGCCGCTCCTACGACCGGGTCCGCGCCGGCGAGGAGTTCGAGCTGGCCGCGCGGTCGGTGACCGTCCACCGGATCGACGTGCACCGCATCCACCGCCCGAGCGCCGACCTGGTGGACATCGACGTCACCGTCGCCTGCACCACCGGCACCTACGTCCGCGCCATTGCCCGTGATGTGGGGGCCGCCCTCGGCGTGGGTGGTCACCTGACCGCGTTGCGCCGGACCTGCTCGGGGCACTTCTCCACCCGTGACGCCCGACCGGTCGAGGAGGTGGCCGGGGCGCTGGCCGGGTCCGGTGCCGGCCCGGGTGTGCTCTCCCTGACCGCGGCGGCGCGCACCGTCTTCCCGGTGCGTGAACTCACCGCCGAGGAGGCCGTCGCGCTGGGCCACGGCCAGCGGGTGCCGGCCACCGGCGTGGCCGGCCTGCACGCCGCGGTCGGGCCGGGGGACCGGCTGGTCGCGCTGGTCGAGGACGCCGGCCCGGTGGCCCGGGTCGCCGTCGGCTTCCCGGCGGGCTGATCTGCCGGACGCCGGCGCGGTTCTCGTCCTCCCCGCCTGTGGCAACCTCGGGACGTGCCCCTGGCCAGCTCACCCGATGCGCTGCTCGAGGAGCGGCTCGTCGCGCAGTTCACCGGCCTCCCCGGTGTCCTGGTCGCCTTCTCCGGCGGTGTGGACTCCGGTGTGGTGCTGGCCGCCGCGGTGCGTGCGCTCGGGGCCGACCGGGTCGTGGCGGCCACCGCGGTGTCGCCGAGCCTGCCGGCCGTCGAACGGGCGGCGGCGCACGGGTTCGCGGTCTCGCTGGGCGTCCGGCACGAGCAGCCGCGCACCGACGAGCTGGCCCGCGAGGGCTACGTGGCCAACGCCGGGGACCGCTGCTTCTTCTGCAAGGCCGAGCTGGTCGACGTCCTCACGCCGCTGGCCGCCCGGCTGGGCATCGCCGACGTGGTCACCGGCACGAACGCCGACGACGTGCGGGCCGGCTTCCGGCCCGGCATCCGGGCCGCGACCGAGCGGGGGGCGTGGGCGCCGCTGGCCCGTGCCGGCCTGACCAAGGACGACGTCCGCGCCGCCGCCCGGCGCTGGGACCTGCCGCTGGCCGACAAGCCCGCCGCGGCCTGTCTGGCCAGCCGGATCGCGTACGGGGTGCCCGTGTCGGCGCAGCGGCTGGCCCGGGTGGAGGCCGCGGAGACCGCACTGCGGGCCGCGCTGGCCGACGCCGGCCTGCCGGTCCGCGACCTGCGGATCCGCGACCTGGGCGCCGTCGCCGGCCAGGAGACGGCCCGGGTGGAGGTGGACCTCGCCCGGGTGGCCGACCTCGTCGCCCGGCCCGAGCTGGTGGCCCGCGTGACCGGCTTCGACCGGGTCGAGGTCGACCGCCGGGGGTTCCGCTCGGGGTCGATGAACGAGCTGCTGCCCGACCCGGTCCGCTACCGCTGACCGCTGGGGGAGTGGACCGACCGGACGATCCGGGCCGCGGCCACCCCGGCGCCGAAGCCGTTGTCGATGTTGACCACCAGCACGCCCGGGGCGCAGGCGGTGAGCATCGTGAGCAGGGCGGCCAGCCCCTCGAACGCGGCGCCGTAGCCCACCGACGTAGGGACGGCGACCACCAGCCGGTCGGTCAGCCCGGCGACGACGCCGGGCAGGGCGCCGTCCATGCCGGCGACCACCACCACCGCATCGGCCGCCGCCAGGTCCGGGGCGACGGCCAGCACCCGGTGCACCCCGGCGACCCCGACGTCGTCCACCCTCCGGCAGCCGACCCCGCTGGCCGCCAGCGTGGCCGCGACCTCCGCGGCCACCGCCCCGTCCGAGGTCCCGGCGGTCAGCACCAGCACCTCGCCCACCGGCTCGGGGACCGTGCCCACCCAGGCCACCCGTGCGGCCTCGTCGACGTGCGCTGCGGGCCACCGGTCCCGCACGGCCGCCGCGGTCGGTCCCTCGACCCGGGTCGCCCAGGCCAACGGCGCCCCGGCCGCGAGCAGCCCGGCCAGGCAGGCGACCGTCTCGGCCGGGGTCTTGCCCCCGGCGAAGACGACCTCCGGGGTCCCCGTCCGGTCGGCGCGGTCGACGTCCAGCCGGGCGATCCCGACGTCGGCGGTGCGGGGCGGGGAGCTCACCGGCCCAGTGTCGTCCACCGCCGGCACCGGCTCGCCGTGTCACCCGGCCGGGAGTTGGGCAGGATGCGGACATGAGCGTCGTGAAGATCAACGTCGTGACGGTGCCGGAGGACAGACGCGAGCGTTTCGAGGAGCGGTTCCGGGGCCGCGCGGGAGCCGTGGAGACCACACCGGGCTTCGAGTGGTTCGAGCTGCTCCGCCCGGTCGCGGGCACCGACTCCTACCTCGTCTACACCCGCTGGAGCAGCGAGGAGGACTACGAGGCCTGGCAGTCCAGCCAGGACTTCGACCGGGCGCACGAGGGCGGAGGGGACACGCTCGCGCCGGCCGCGGAACGCTCCCAGCAGCACCTGTGGAGCTACGACGTCGTGGAGTCCGCCGCACCGAAGGTGAGCTGAGCCGACCGGGTCGAGCCTGCCCGTAACGCCGCCGCCCAGACGGCGTCGCGATCGGCCGGTGCCGTCGTGGTCGCCACGAAGTCGGCGACCACGGCGGCGAACCGGCCCGGCTGGTCCACCTGCGGGAAGTGCCCGGAGCGCTCGAAGACAACCAGCCGGCTGCCGGGCAGCTGGTCGTGCAGCGCGCGTGCGTGGGCCACCGGGATGACCGGGTCGCGGTCGCCCCACACCAGCAGCAACGGGAGCCCCGCGGCGAGGTAGAGCCGGTCGGTGGCGCTCACCCGCTGCCCGCCGACGTCGAGCACGGCGCGGGCGGTGAGCAAGAAGGCGGCCCGCGCCTCCGCGTCGGCCAGCGAGGCCAGTCCCTCGGCAACCTGGGTCAGGGCCGGCGGGGTGAGCCGCTGGACGGTCTTGAGCAGCCGGTTGGCCGCGCGGGCGCTGTGGGAGTTGAACAATGCCGGCAGGACCCATTCCGCGCCGGGCAGGGCGACCGCGCGCAGGGCCGGGCTGACCGTGCGGCCCAGGCCGCCGGAGGCGACCAGCACCAGGCGCTCGACCGCGGCGGGGAACTGGTAGGCCAGCTGCATCGCCACCCCACCGCCCAGGCTGTGCCCGACGACGGTGGCGGACTCCAGGCCGAGCAGCACGAGCAGGTCGCGGACCAGGGTGGCCAGCGACCCCAGGCTGTAGTCGCCGGTCGGCTTCTCCGAGGCGCCGTGGCCCAGCAGGTCCGGTGCGACCACCCGATGGGTGCGGGCCAGTTCGTCCAGGGCCGGCCCGAAGCTCGCACCGGAGCCCAACAGACCGTGCAGCAGGAGCAGCACCGGGCCCGACGTCCCGCCGATCCGGTAGGACAGGCGGTGCCCGTGCACCGGGACCACCTCGGTGCGCACCTCCGACGTCGTCCATCGGGCCGGTTCCCAGCCCGCCGCCGGCTGCGGCGCGGCCGACGCTCCTGGGTCCATCTACGGAGGGTAGGCGCAGGGGGGCGCCGCGCGGCCGGGCTAGTGTGGTGCCGCGGGCCCGCGTCGCCGGGCGACCGTCACCGCACACACTCGCCAGGTGGGAGCCATGACCGACACGCTCGCCGACAGCCGTACCTCTCCTCGGGACTTCGCCGAGGGCGTGCCGCTGGTCGTGGAGGACGTGCGGCGCC